>DASQID010000619.1:0-16734 GCA_035631775.1 Acidobacteriota bacterium | reverse complement strand
AAACCCCAGCGCGAGCCGTCGAGCCCGGATCGCTGGCTCATATTCCGTATCGTCAGAAAGCGCTTTCAATTTAATGCTTTAGCGCGGCGTCTGCTTCCAGGAGCATGCCAGACGAGATTTTGCCCCTTAGGGCACACGTAGAATCAACTTCGGAATTGGCACGAAAGAAAATCACCTGTAGCGCCTGTCTGATGCCCCCCGCACGTGGCTACATTCCGCGCCAAAATGTGAATCTATTCTTGCGCCAGCCCTTAGATGGGATTTTCTTCGGGGACACCGCAAAGGCTTGATCTTGAAGTCGATGGGCGCCCTGCGTAGCCTCCCGGTCGATTCATTGAAACCCGAGCGCCGCATTCTTGTCTAATAACTAAAGAGATAGTGTGATAATAGCGCAAAGGACATGTTCGGGAGACAGACATGGCAATGACCCTGCTTTTGGCGCTCTGCCTCGGCCTGACCGGAAGGATTCAAACTGCTACCGATGAGGATCCCCTGAAGATTAACGAGGAAATGAAGCTTTTCCTGGAGCAGAACCTAGACCGAAGTGCCGACTCCCTCGAGCAGTTGCGCACGCTTGTGCGCAAGGTTTTCCAGGAGAACGCGTTGAACTTTAAGTACGTGCCGGAAACTCGCACCGCCATCGATACATTCTCAAAGCGCGGCGGGAATTGCGTTTCCTTCACTTTCCTTTTTCTCACAATGGCCCGGTACGTGGGACTGGATGCCCGTTTTCGCGAAGTGGACATCGTCCCAACATGGTCGCAGGTCGGCAATATCGTCAGTATGAACGGGCACGCCAATGTGGCTGTCTATATCGGCGGGCAGGGATATTTGGTAGATCTCTTTCCAAGGGTGGACCGCATAGACATTCAGGGAAGGGTCGTCCTCGACGGACGCGCGGTTGCGCATTTCTTCAACAACAAGGGTGTCGATCAGTTAGGCTTGGGCCATCAGCAGACTGCGGTTATGTATTTCCGGAAGGCGCTGGAAAGCGATCCCACCACACCCTTTGTCTGGGCAAACCTGGGGGTTGCCCAAGCGATGAGCGGAGAGCTGAAGGAGGCGGTAGAGTCCTACCACAAGGCGCTGCAACTGAATCCTGCGGAGATGGTCGCCATGAGCAACCTGGCAAACCTCTATGAGCGCATGGGACGTTTCAGTGAAGCGCGCAGCTATAAGACGAGGGTCAGAAAATTCAATCAAAAGAATCCCTACTATCATTTCAATCTTGGCCTGCAAGCTTACCAATCGGGTGCATACAAGGCGTCCATTGAGCATTTCAGAACCGCTGTCCGGCTGAAATCCGCGGAGCACAACTTCTACCTGGCCATGGCCAAATCCTATGCACAGCTTGGCGAGATGGACAGGGTCGAGAGTTGTCTGAAGCAAGCTGCGAAATACGCGCCCGACGAGGTGTGGAAAATCCGATACACGGAGAAGCTCCAATTGCTCGCCGCACGACACCCCCATTCATGATCCTCATTGCGGATTGCGTATTGAGTCTTCAGCCCTCAATTTGCACTCGTACTACTACTGACGCTCAAATCCGTGCCGTTTCAGCAGTGATACGGTTACCTGCCTTTGCGCCTTGGCGTCTTTGCGGTGGTTTTTTTGAGAGCCACAGCAAAGACGCAAAGGAACGCGGGGACCAAGTTGGTTGCGGCCATGCCACTCCATGAAACTTCCGGACGTTGCGGCGAATTGTTGAAACTCTTTCGCTCCGGGCGCCACTCACCTGCCAGACAGCGAAGGCAGTGGATAACTGAAAGGAGCAGAAGGATGAGAAGGAATATCGTTCCAACAGCACTGGCGTTGGTGTTGGCTGCGTTGGTTCCCGGAATTCTCGCAACCGCCCAGGAATTGCACAAGTCATATGCCATCCCGGCGGGTGGGCATGTCGTCATCAACAACGTCTCAGGCGACCTCAAGGTGACGGTGTACAACGGCGACAGTATCGTAGTGGACGCCTATCCGGTCGGTCGGGATTCGAATCTCGTGAGGGTGGACGACTTGAGCGCCGGCGACAGGGTCGAATTGCATGTTCGTTACCCCGAGTCCTGCAACTGCGACGCAAGTGTGAATTTTAGCGTTCGCGTTCCTGCAAACGTAAGTTTCAATTTCGATCGAATCGGATCTGTAAGCGGCAGCGTAGATATTGCCGGCGTGCGGGGAAACATCCACGCGGCTAGCGTGAGCGGAAGCGTGGTTGTGAAGGATGTCGCCGGGATGGTCAATGCCTCCTCGGTGAGCGGGAGCGTGGAGGCTGAAATGACACGGATAGAGGGAACGGGCGATATGAAGTTCTCCTCTGTGAGCGGCAGCGTGAACGTGAAAGCGCCGGGCAATGCCAACGTGGATATCGAGATGTCCACCATAAGCGGAGGCCTCGATACAGACTTCCCGATCGAAATACATCAGCCGGAGTACGGTCCGGGACGCTCCGCACGCGGCATCGTCGGCTCGGGTGGGAGCAGGCTTCGCCTCAGCTCGGTCTCCGGCCGGGTTAGCCTCACGAGAAGTTAAACCTGCAGTACTATTGTTCTCGAGTTGGCCTCCTCATTTAGAATACGAAGGCACGGCAAAAGCCGTGCCTTCGTACTATTAACCCGCAATTCAGTGTCCTCCTGGCAAGGAATTTCCCCAGACGAAAAATGCATGCGGCGGAGATCAAAGTTCACAGTTCGCGGTTCGCAGCCCCAGACTGCAAACCACTGCGAACTGAGAACGGCGAACCTTAAACCGGCAGCGATGACGGGCGTCATTCCATTGGGGAAACCACCGCCCCTGGCGGTGCGACTCGGAGGGGCTTGCCCCTCTCCGAGGGGCTTGTTGAAGCCACCCGCTCTGCGGGTGGAGACTCACTGGGACCTCTTGCTTTTTGGTTGCGGCCATGTTGTCTGGAAGTGGGTGTCCGCCGAAGCGCTTTTTGATTTTTCCGAGGGTGTGAAAGCTGGTAGAATCACCACCCCTCAAACATGACTACGAGCCGGCAGCACACCTACGACGAGGACAAGATCAAGTCCCTCTCGTCCCTGGAGCATATCCGGAAGCGGACGGGGATGTACATAGGCCGTATCGGCGATGGATCGGGCTACGACGACGGCATCTACGTCCTCCTCAAGGAGGTCGTGGACAACTCGATCGACGAATTTATCATGGGATATGGCGAACGGATCGCCATCACGCTCGACGGATCTCGCATCACGGTCCGCGACTATGGTCGAGGCATCCCTCTGGGCAAGGTTGTCGATTGTGTCTCGCGCATCAATACGGGCGCTAAGTACAGCGACGAAGTTTTTCAGTTCAGTGTCGGACTGAACGGCATCGGCACGAAGGCGGTGAATGCGCTCTCGCTCAGTTTTGTGGTCCGCAGTTTCAGAGGCGGAGAATTCGCGGGCGCGGTTTTTGAGCGCGGAAAACTGGTGGAGGAGAAGAGGGGGATAGCTGTCAATGAGCCCGACGGCACATTCGTCAGCTTCGAGCCCGATCCCGAGATATTCAATCATGCCAATTTCGCTCAGGAGCACATCTTCCGCCGTCTGCGTCTATATTCCTTCCTGAACACCGGACTGCGCCTGGAGTATAACAGTCAGATTTTTCTCTCACGCAACGGCCTGCTGGACCTTTTGCGCGAAGAAGTGTCCGACGAGGCTCTCTACCCTCCGCTTCATTTTCGTTCCAGAACGCTCGAACTGGTGCTGACTCACACGCAGCGGTTTGACGAGACATTTCTCTCCTTCGTCAACGGCCAGTTCACCAGCGACGGCGGCACTCACCTGAGCGCCTTCCGGGAGGGCCTGGTCAAGGGATTCAACGAGTTCTCCAAGGGAAGATTTGAAGGTGACGACATCCGCGAGGGCATGGCGGGCGCGATCTCCGTCCGCCTTAAGGAGCCCGTATTCGAATCCCAGACAAAGAACAAGCTGGGCAACACTGAGCTGCGTGGAGAACTGGTGGCGCAGGTGCGCGAGATCGTCGCCGACCTTCTGCACCGAAATCCCAAGGCGGCCGAGAGAGCCCTGCTCAAGATCGAGGACACTGTCAAACTGCGCAGGGAGCTGCAGTCAATCAAGAAGATGGCCCGGGAGCGTGCCCGCGCCACCTCGATCCGCGTGCCCCAGCTCAAAGACTGCAAGATCCATTTCGACAAGAGAACCGGGCGCGGCGCCGAATCCATGGTATTCATCACCGAAGGGCAGTCCGCCGCCGGCTCAATCGTCAGCTGCCGCGACGTAAACACACAAGCGATCTTCACGATGCGTGGCAAGCCCCTGAACGTCTGCGACCTGCAGCGGGACGTGATGTACAAGAACGAGGAGCTGTACAATCTGATGCGCAGCCTCGACATTGAGGAGTCGGCGGCGCACCTGCGCTACAACAGGGTCATCCTCGCAACTGATGCGGATGTGGACGGCCTGCACATTCGCAACCTGCTGCTGACGTTCTTCCTCCGTTTTTTCGAGCCCGTGGTGCAGGAGGGACATGTGCACATCCTCGAAACCCCGCTGTTCCGCGTGCGCAACTCGAAAAGTACCACTTATTGCTATTCCGAGCAGGAGCGGGATGCGGCGGTCAAAGACTTGAGAGGCGCGGAGGTAACGCGCTTCAAAGGCCTTGGCGAGATCTCACCTGGGGAGTTCAAATACTTTATCGGCGGGGAGATGCGCCTGACGCCGGTGCGTGTCGCCAACCGTCACGTCGTACCTGCCATCCTCGGCTTCTACATGGGTCGCAATACCCCTGAGCGACGGCAGTTCATTATGAACCACCTAGTGGTTGAGGCAGAACCATGACGGACGGTCAGAAAGAACTGCCTCTCTTCGGAAACGCGGGACTCTCCTCCGATACCGGTTCCGATGCATCCGATGCCATGCCCGCCGACGCGGACAAAGCCCGCGGCTTGTTGGCCACGGGGGACGGTCCCCTCAAGAAGTTGATGAACGACAATTTCCTCCGGTACGCCGCCTATGTCATCCGCGACCGCGCCATTCCCGATCTCGACGACGGATTGAAGCCTGTGCAGCGCCGAATCCTGTATTCCCTGCACGAGAATGACGATGGCAAGTTCATCAAAGTGGCCAACATCGTCGGCTATTGCATGCAGTTCCACCCTCATGGTGATGCCTCCATCGGAGATGCTCTCGTAGCGCTTGCGAACCGCCAGTACCTCATTGAGCGACAGGGGAATTTCGGCAACGTGCTGACAGGTGATCCGCCGGCGGCAGCCCGCTACATCGAGTGCCGCTTGACGGAACTGGCGCGCACGGAGCTCTTCAACTCTGATCTGACCGAATTCGTCTCCTCATACGACGGGCGCAAGAAGGAGCCCGTAACCCTCCCGGCAAAAATACCTCTGCTGCTGCTGCTCGGCGCTGAGGGAATCGCCGTCGGCATCTCTACCCGCATCCTGCCGCACAACTTCAGCGAACTTCTGGAAGCGCAAATTGCCATTCTGAACAAGAAGCCCTTTGTGGTATTGCCCGACTTCCCGCAAGGCGGACTGATGGATGCCGAGGCTTACGACGATGGGCGCGGACACGTGCTCGTGCGTGCCTCGATCGAGAAGAAAAACGAGCGTACTCTCGTCATACGCGAACTGCCGTTCGGAGCGACGACCGACTCGCTGATGACCTCGATCGAGGATGCGGCACGGAGAGGCAAAATCAAGATCAAGAGTCTCAACGACTTCACTGCCGGGCAGGCGGAGATCGAAATCCAACTCCCGCCCGACCAGGATGCAGGACGCGCGATCGAGGCGCTCTACGCCTTCACCCAGTGCCAGATGCAAATCGCCAGCCGCATTACCGTCATCCGCGATAATAAGCCCGTCGAGATGGACGTTCCCGGAATTCTGCGATATAGCACGGCACGGCTCGTGGAAATCCTGCGGCGTGAACTGGCGCGCAGACGACGGCGGCTCGCTGAAGAAATGCACCACCAGATCCTGGTCCGGCTCTTTGTCGAAAAGCGCATATACAGGCTGATCGAAAAATGCGATTCATCGGCTGCTATCTTGCAGGCGGTGCTGGACGGTCTGCAGCCGTTTCGAGAACAGTTGCAGCGCGACCTCACGCGAGAGGATGCGGAAGGCCTTCTGGGGATTCCCATCCGGCGCATCTCGCTCTTAGACCTCGACAGGAACCAGAAGGATATCGAGCGTCTCAGGGAGGAGCTTGCCGAAGTCGAGCAGGATCTCGCCGCATTGGTTCCATATGCAATCCGCTACCTCCGTGGCCTGCTGAGAAAGTATGGCCCGGACTACCCACGGCGGACGCGACTGGCGACGTTCGGGGAGATCTCCGAACGAGAACTTACGGCGAACGAACTGGAAATCGCCTACGACAGGGAGAAGGGGTACATAGGGCACAAGATTGCCGGGAGTCCACTGCTCTCCTGCTCTCCTTTGGACAAACTCCTGTTGGTGTGGAGGGACGGCCGCTGCAAAGTCGTGTCACCTCCGGAGAAGCTGTTCGTGGATACATCGATGATGTATTGCGCTGTAGCGGACCGAGAACGAGTAATGAGCGCCGTGTTTGAATGGGAGCTGTTTACGCGCATCAAGAAATTTGCCGCCGGCGCTCTGATTACCAACCGCGACTATCGGATCGCCCCCAAGGGCTCTCACATCCTGTTCCTTGCCGACGACTGTCCGCCTGTGCTTTATGTTCGCTACGCCGCTGATACACGCTCCAAAATCCGGCAGCAGGAGTTCGGCGTCGGTCGAGTGCCGGTGCGCGATCGCGATGCCAAGGGACTTGTGATGACTGCCAGGCACATCGAATTCATAGGAGCGTCGAAGCCGGCGGACTGGGACGACTCGCTCACCGGGCCTCCGGGCCGTTTCAGCGATCTGCCCTGATGTACAGTTCGCAGTTCGCAGTCGTTCGCACTACACGATTAGTCTGCAGCCTTCGCGAACCGCGGGAATTTCTTGACCAGATTGGAGACTCAGATGAATGAGAAGATCTCGCCAGCCGCCGAAGGCTTTAAATCCCCACCGGCGAGTCATTGGGCTACCTGATTTCCGGCTGACGCCCGGGAGTGTGGGGAACGCCGGCCGCGTCGAGCTGCTGCTCGAACTTCTTCAAGTCGGCTTCGAGGGCCTTTAGATTGGCCGTCTCCTGCGAGAGTTCCTCCAGTGCGATGCGATAGTTTAATTCCTGCGTGCCGGTCGGTGAGCCGGTCAGGCCGCGTGCTCCCGAAACAGCGGAATTTACGCGACTCGAGATGCTGGAGGGCGCGCCGGATTCCAGCCCGCGCAGGGTCTCGTTGCCACGCAACTTGCGTTGGATCGCCGTCGCGCGCTTGTCTAGTTTGATCGCCTCGTCCATCAACTTGAGATCCGTCGGCGAGTCGACCAGCGCATGGCGGATGGCGGTAGTGCGGTCTTTGAAGTTGTTAGCCATTTCCGAGGCTGCGTCGAACGCTCGCTGGAGGCTGGTTGCTTTCTGCTGATACTCGAGCGCGGCCATGAGATCGGCCGTCTTCAGGGTTGAGTTGGGATCCGCCTCCACGACGAGAGTCTGTTCGCCGCCCAGCGTGGTGACGGCGCCGTTCACCCTTTTTGCGAGCGAAACCTTGTATGTTCCGGGCGGAACAAAGCTGCCTCCGCTCATTATCGACCTGTAGAAGGCCGTTTCTTCATCGATGGGCTGCTGGGTGGCAGGACCGCCACGGCCGCCGCCTCGGCCCCCGGCCTGGGTCCCTCCTGCAGGAGCGGTCGGAGCTATGGCGGGGATCCCGCGCAGATTCCAACTGGTACGCTGTATTCCACGCGTGCCGGCTGCCGTCAGACGGCGTACTACCTTGCCGGCGGAATCGGTGATGGTAAGGAAGATCTGTGGGGCCTCTTCATCCACCTCGGAGGTGATCTCCTCCTGTGTGGGATACTTCGGGGATTCCTTCTTCTTTTCACTCACCCGCGCCGCCTCCTGGCGCGCCTGCTTCGTGGTCTTCAAGGAGTCTTTCAACCAGAAGGTGATCTCGGCACCCAGGGGAGGATTCTCGGCCATATAGAGCTGCTCCCCCTGCGAACCGCGGCTCTTTCCCGTGTCGACGACCCGGATGACTGCCTTTTGCATCGGGAAGATGTTCCCATCTTGGCTGAAGACGTCGGGCTTGATGTGCCGCAACGGTGAATAATCGTCCAAGACGTAAAATCCCCGGCCGAATGTTGCCAGCACAAGATCGTTCTCCCTCTCCTGGATGGCTAGGTCGCGGACAGGGATTGTCGGGAAATTCCCACGCAGACGGATCCACTTCTTACCTCCGTCGATCGTGAAGAATAGACCGAATTCCGTGCCGCAGAAGAGCAAATCCGGATTCACCGAATCTTCGGCGAGAGAAAGTGCGGGGCCATTAGCAGGCAAGTCGCCTGCGACGGATGCCCATGTGGCCCCCTTATTCGAGCTTTTCAGAACATAGGGTTTGAAATCGCCGTTCTTGTGATTGTCGAACAAGGCAAAAACGGTGTTTGCATCATGCTTCGATGGGTAGAGTCGTTGGACGTAGACGCCGTAGGTGTCATATTCGGGCAGGCCTGGGAATTTCTCGATCCTGCGCCAGGCTTTGCCCGCATCCTCTGTCACCTGTATGAGGCCATCGTCAGTTCCCACATAGATCAGTCCCTCTTTCTTGCGCGACTCGCTGAGAGCGGTGATGTTTCCATAGGTCGAGGTCGACTGGTCCTTGGCCACGGCTTCCGGCGGCCAGATTCTGCCCATCACCGGCAGAAGGTTGCGGTTGATTTGCCTGGTGAGATCGGGACTCACAGCACGCCAGGAATTTCCCTGGTCATCAGAGCGGAAGAGCTTGTTGGCGCCGAAGTACAGGCGGGAAGAGTTGTGGGGGCTGATGATGAAGGGCGACTCCCAATTGAAGCGAAGAGGCGGCTCGCCTTTACCCTCCACCGGCCGTATGGAGGTACGCTCGCCGGTACGGCGGTTCAGGCGGACGATGCCGCCATACTGAGACTCGCCGTAGACGATATCCGGATCGCTCGGATCGATTCGCGCCACGAAGCCGTCGCCACCAGTCACTATGAACCAATCGTTGTTGGTGGTGCCTTGTATGCCGCTTGTTCGGGAGGGTCCTCCCTGTGTGCTGTTGTCCTGTGTCCCGCCGTAGATATTGTAGATGGGCGACGCATTGTCTACGTCCACGTTGTAAAACTGGGTGACGGGAAGATTAGCGAAGAATTTCCACAGCCTCCCGCGATCCCAGCTCTCGTATAAGCCGCCGTCACATCCCTCGATCAGGTGGTCCGTGTTGGCAGGGTCGATCCAAAGACAGTGATTATCGACGTGCTTGAAACGTTCGCCAACCGGGCGAAATGTGCGTCCACCGTCCTCGGAAACCTGCGCCTGCACATCCATCACATAGATCCGGTCCGGATTTTTGGGATCGGGACAGATGTTCTTGTAGTACATGGGTTGCGCCTGGACGTCGCCGCGCCGCTCCCAACTTTCGCCCGAGTCGAGCGAGGCGTAGATGGCGACCGGATTCTCTGCCGACTCCACCTTGGCGAAAACCAGTCCCGGCCGCGCAGGCGAGAATGCGATCACTATGCGACCGACATCCCCGGACGGCAGCCCTCCCCGCAGCTTGCGCCAGGTCTTGCCGCCGTCGCCCGATTTGTGCAGCGCGCTTTCGGGTCCGCCGTGTATCATCGTCCACACATGCCGCCTTCTCTGATGCGCGGCTGCAAGAAGGACATCCGGATTCGACGGATCAATGGCCACGTCACTGATCCCGGTGTTCTCGCTGATATTCAGGATCTTGTTCCAGGTTGCGCCTCCGTCCGTGGTTTTATAGAGACCTCTGTCTCCCCCGGGATTCCACAGCGGGCCATAGGCCGCCACGTAAACCACATTTGAATCGCGCGGATCGATGACGATCCGCCCGATCTGCTCGGAGTTCTTCAAACCCAGATTCCGCCATGTCTTGCCTCCATCGTCGCTGCGGTATACACCGTCGCCATATCCCACACTGCGCTGGTTGTTGGCTTCGCCTGTGCCGACCCAGATTGTGCTGGGACTCTTCGGGTCAATAACCAGGGAGCCGATCGAGTAAGCGCCCTCATTCTGGAAAACGGGCGTCCAGGTAGTGCCGGCATTCGTAGTCTTCCATACCCCTCCCGATGCAACTCCGATGTACCACGTCTGCTTGTCCGAGGGATGAACGGCGATACAGCTGATCCGGCCGGACAGCAGAGCGGGGCCGATCGACCGGAGCCGAAAGCTCATGAAGGTATCCATCGAAAGGGGGTCCTGGGGCTTGCCTGAAGCTTCCTGCTGCTGTTGCTCCTGTGGATATACCGCGAGAAGACCGGTTGCGAGAAACATGAATGCGGCGAGACATCCTTTCATGGGTCCCCCTTCGAGAATCTTTACATTGCGAATGGCGCGCCTATCTTACTCGAAGCAATGAAAGGAGCCAGTCAAAAAAAACCGCTGCGAGTCAGCTACCACCCGCAGAGGTTCTGTTGTAGGCTCTTGAGAATTTGAGTATATGCTACGAGTATGGGAGAGGGCACGGTTCTGAAGCCGCCTGCGGCAAAGATACTGGTGGTACGGGTAGGACGCGCGGGAGATCTCGTGATGATTACACCCGCCCTGAACCTCCTTCTTTCAGCTTACCCTGATGCGGAACTGCACGTGCTGACCAGCAGAGAAGGTCACCGCGTGCTACGTGGTTACGATCCCAGGCTCACACGCTTTCTCGTCTTCCGTAGCGGATTGTTTTGGGAAATTATCGAGAGGCGCCGCATCAGGAGGGAGATTCGGAAACAGCAGTACTCCCATGCGTTTGTGTTCGAGGCGGACCGGCGCTTTCACCGCCTTCTCGAAAATGCGGCCGAGTCGACGCATCTGCTTCAGCCCGGTCCTCCAGTGCGCCACTACTCCGCGCGCTGCCTCTCGTTGATCGAGCAGGTGCTGGCGGAACCCATGAGCACGGGTTGGGTCACCCTTCCGGTGACGGCAGACGGGCGAAGGAAGGCGGAAGCGTACTTCCAGGCTAACAACATCGACAGAGGGGCGTGCCTCGTCGGCTTTCACACTACCTTCAGCCAGGCATCTGCCCATCCATTCCGAAAAAGGGAAATGCGCCTTCATCGCCGATGGCCGTCTTATCATTTCGTGCGGCTTGCCCAGCTCCTCAAAAGGCATGCTCATGAAGAGGGTATTCCCCTTCGGCTCATAATGGACGTGCTACCTCAGGAGCGTCGGCTGGTGGAGGAAATCGAAAGAGGGAGCGGAGGAATCGTTCAACTGATTGCCGCCCCGCCGGACTTCGAGCGCTACAAGGCAGTACTGGAACGAATGGCGCTTCTGGTAACGCCTGACACAGGGCCGATGCACATCGCAGCGGCGATAGGCACACCTCTCGTGGCGCTCTTTTCCAGAAAATCGCCCGAAGACTGTGGGCCTTTTGCTCTGCCCGCGAAGTACAGGGTGCTTCGGGCGGAGGACTCCCCGAATCCCGAGAGCGGGCTCGCGGCAATCACACCCGAGGTTGTGTTCGACGCCTGCACCCCCTTTCTGGCCGCCTGGCGCTCAACTATTTCGTACTACTAACGTTCAGATCCTTGCCATTTCAGCAAGGATACGGCAGCCTGTCTTTGCGCCTTAGCGTCTTTGCGGTGGCTTTTTAAAGAGCCACCGCAAAGGCGCGAAGACGCGAAGGAACGCGGGACCCAGTTTAGTTGCGGCTGTGCCGCTCCGGGTAATTCGTGAAATTTGTGGCCTATTTTTTCAGCGAGGTGAGAACTTCATGAACACTACCGCATTGGAAAGGTTTCTTAGATACGCCAGGATCGACACGCAGTCAGCCGAAGATTCGACCTCCTATCCCAGCACTGCAAAGCAGTTCGATCTCCTCGAATTGCTTGCGACGGAATTGAAGGAGTTGGGTTTGAGCGACGCTTCGATGGATGAATACGGCTACGTCATGGCGACTGTGCCCGGCAACCTTCCTCCGGACCATCCCGCTCACGATCGGATTCCCATGATCGGTTTCATGGCGCACGTGGATACTTCACCGTCCACCAGCGGGAAGGATGTAAAGCCGCAAGTCTTCGAGTACAAAGGAGGGGACGTAGTGCTGCCGGGCGATCCCTCGATCGTAATAAGTGTGTCGGAGAATCCCGAACTGGCAGACAACATCGGCAAAACCATCGTGACATCCGACGGGACAACCCTGTTGGGAGCCGATGACAAAGCCGGCATAGCAATTATCATGACCACAATACAGAAATTGCTCGATAGTCCTGACTTGCCGCATGGACCTCTGCGGATCGCCTTTACGCCGGATGAAGAAATAGGCGCAGGGACGAAGCATTTCGACATCGGCAAGTTCGGTGCCCGATATGCGTACACAGTCGATGGCGACATGCTGGGTGAGTTAAATAGGGAGACCTTCAGCGCGAACCTGGCTGTAATCACCGTCCATGGGCGGAACATCCATCCCGGGAAGGCTAAAAATGTGATGGTCAACTCGATCCGCGCGATGGGCGACATCATTGTTAGAATGCCGAAGAACACTGCCCCTGAGACCACCGAAGGCTATGAGCCTTATATCCATCCGCACATGCTGGAGGGAGCCGAAGCAAGATCCGTGCTGAAGATCCTGCTGAGGGATTTTCAGACGCAGGGCCTCGAAGTCTTGAAGCGCAACCTGGAGGAGATTGTCGGCGAAGTGCAAGCTCTTCATCCCAGGACGAGGATTGAGCTGAACATCATCGAGCAATACCGGAACATGAAGGACTACATGGGAGCCGATACGAGTGCGCTGGATTGTCTCTGGAAGGCCGCCGAGCGGGCGGGATTTCGGCCTAAATGGATACCGATTCGGGGCGGAACGGATGGATCGCGCTTGACGGAGAGGGGATTGCCGACGCCCAACATATTCACCGGCGGGAAAAATTTCCACGGACCTACGGAGTGGCTCTCCGTGGAGGGCATGGAGAAGTCGGTTGAGACACTCGTCAACCTTGTGCAGGTCTGGGTGGAGAGGAGCGCAAAAACTTACGATTTACGATCTACGATTGACGATTGAGAGACCTGCCCGCTGTTCAATCGTAAATCCTCACGCGCGGGGTTATTGGCTGGCGCTCCCTCCTCGGCAAAGGAGTTTTGCCTCAGAGACCAAATGAGATATTCGCGTCTCCAGGCATACTTCGAATGTTCGCAGGGCGCCAGTTGAGACTTGCCGCCAAGACGAGAAGTGTGCCAAGGAACGCGAAGACGGATCCTAGTGGCGGAAGCCGAATGGGCCTCCAAATCCGGGCGGGCGGCTTCCTGCAATCGGCGACGCGCGGTTCGGATCAAATTCGTAGCCGACGATGATCCGGTCACCTTGTTTGAGTTTTGGGCTGTCGATCTGAGTGCTTACGCCGTCGGTGATGCCCAGCTTTGCGACTACCGGACGGAGAGACATATCTTCGGCCATCACCCAGAGAGGAACTCGCTTGCCGCGCATGACAGTCCTCGTCGAATTTCCCGAATCACGCTGCAATGGAGACCCACCACCCGGGCCGCGCGCGCCACTCATTGCGTTCAGCGGCACGGGGGTCGAGGCTTGTGGTCTGGTCTTGCTGTAGAAGCTCCAAAATCTCTCCTCACCGGCCTTCTTGAAGGCTTCCTCCATCTGTGCGTCGGCCAATGTCGGCTTGAAACGGAGAGCGGAATTGGGAATCTTCAGGGCGCCATTGACTCTGTCCACCACAATCCTCACATTTGCTGTCATACCTGGTTTCAGCAGCAGGTCGGGATTGGGCACATCGATTACGGCGTCATAGGTCACGACGTTATTGACGGTGGTGGCCGCCAGTCGGATCTGGCTTATGTTTCCGGCAAAGTCCCTGCCTGGATATGCGTCCACTGTGAATGATGCTTCCATTCCCGTCTTCAAACTGCCCACGTCTGCCTCGTCGATGCTGGTGTTGACTTGCATCTTGGTCAGGTCTTCACCGATGGAAAATAGGACGGGAGCGGAGAAGCTTGCCGCCACGGTTTGGCCCACGTCCACGGTGCGATTTATGACGGTTCCGGAAATCGGGCTGGTGATAATGGTGTGTTCCAGGTTGAGCTTCGCGGTTTCCAGGGCGCCACGGGCTTGCACGAGTCTGGCTTCATCTTCTTTCTGCTTGGATTTAGCGGATTCCAGAGTTGCTTCCGCAGCCTTTTCTGCAGCTGTTGAGGAGTCGAGAGCAGCCTGAGCGGTCTCATAGTCGTCCCTCGAGATCAGGTCCTCATCAAAGAGTTCCTTCTGCCGGCCGTACTTGTGTTGTTTGTCCAGAACATCCACCTTGGCTTTTTGGAGGTCCGCCTGTGCAGCCGCGATGGCTGCAACGTCGTCGTTCAACTGCGCCTCGGCTGTATGGACATTGGCGTCCTGCTGACTCACGTCTGCCAGAAAAAGGTCCTGGTTGAGCTTTGCCAGTACTTGCCCTTTCTTCACTTCGGAATTAAAGTCGGCGTGGAGCTCGGCGATCGTGCCCGAGACTTGCGACCCGACGTCGACCGTCGTGACAGCCGCGAGGGTTCCTTGCGCAAGCACCTGGGACACGATGTCGCCCCGGTCGACAACTCCGAAAATGTAAGTGGGTTTGTCGGCCTTGACCGTGAAGAATTCCCAGGCGCCCACACCTCCGAGGCCCATTGTCAGGAAGAGGGTGAGCCATAGGTATTTGCTCCGATACCATCGCTGTCTCGCCATACGTCCCTCGCTTCGCTTCCGATATAAACGTTTCTACCCGGGCTCTGATGTCTAATACGCAGCCGCTTGACGCTGGTTACGGAGGATCTGCCGGATGAGAAAACCCTTAAAATCGGTAATCTGCCACGAATCACATGGGGCTGCAAGGCCGCAACCAAATGAGGCGGGCGTTCCTTCGCGTCTTCGCGTCTTGGCGGTGGCTTTCTAAAAAGCCACCGCTAGTTTCTGTCGCGAAACTCCCCGAGTCGCATGTCAGGTCGGGCCCCGGAGGGGCCCAAGCAAGTAGCCGGGGGCGCAAGCCCCCGGATAGGATATTGCATAATGCCGAGCCCCGGCAGGGGCGAAAGACCTTTGTATGCTAGGTTTTATCTGTCGCCCTTTCAGGGCTCTGGTTATTCTCGAGAATCCCAACCCCGGGCTGCGCTTCGCTTGCCCGGGGCTACTGGCTGGCGCCCCTCCGGGGCGCTTTCCGCATGGCCAAGGAGTTTCGCGACAGTATCTCATGCGCGGCGCGCGCACCCAAGCGCATGAAAATCGGCCGTGCCGACGCTCGGCCATGGCCCAGGAGTGGGGCAGTCGTCCCCAGGCCTCGCTATCTTCGGAACAGAAACTAGTCTAGGACGCAAAGGCGCCAAGACAAGTGTTGTATCCTTGTCGAAGTTGCAGGGATTTCAACGTTTGTAGTCCGGTGCGGCAGAACTCCAACCAATTGCAGGTAGCAGGCGGAGGAACAAATGTCAGTGAGATTCGTGAAATTTGTGGCAGATTTGTCCGGAAGCTATGTCGCTTTCGCGCGATCCGTGAGACTCGTTGGAGCCTGAACTGTGCCCAGATTTGGTTCGCTGCTTCCCATTGTCATTTTGATTTTGTCCAGAACGGTTGATGCGACCGATTACTTTATAAGCCCCCAGGGTGACGACGGCAACTCGGGAACCTCTCGATCCCGGGCCTGGAAATCCATCGACAAGGTGAATTCGTGGGATTTCAAGCCGGGGGACCGGGTGCTTTTCCAAGGAGGTCAGTCCTTTGCGGGCAACCTTGTATTTACCGCAGCAGATGCGGGTACTTCGGCGAGGCCGGTGGCGGTGAGTTCCTATGGAATGGGACGGGCAACCATACGGGCCGGCAACGGTACCGGCATCCTTGTCGAGAATGCAGGAGGTTTCTCAATCAGCAACCTGGTGGTCGTGAGCGAAGATCGCACCTCGAACAAGGGGAATGGTGTAAGTGTCGTTAACCGTCTACGCGGCGGCGTGAAGCTTTCCCACGTACGCATCGACGGCGTGGACGCCGCAGGGTTCGGGTTGTGCGGGATTCTGGTTGGAGGCGAACCACTCGATGCAGGGAAGAGCGGCTTCGTTGATGTGAGAATTACGCGCTGTAAGGTGCACGATAACGCCTATTACGGCATCCATGTGACGGGTGCCTCAGATCCGGCGCTGCAAGGTAACGCAAACCGGGAGGTCTATGTTGGATACTGCAAGGCCTACGATAATCCTGGAGATCCCGCATACCAGGAGAACCACTCGGGCAGCGGAATCATGATCGAGGAAGTGGATGGCGGCACGATCGAGCAATGTGTCGCATTTAACAACGGCTACCTGTGCAACTTTCCGGGTGGCGGACCCTGCGGCATATGGACGCACGCTTCGAACAGAGTCACAATTCAGCATAATGAGTCTTTTAACAATCGCACAGGCAGGAGTGTCGATGGCTGCGGATTCGACTTCGACGGCGGGGTGAGCAACTCGCTTTTGCAGTACAACTACAGTCATGGCAACGATGGGGCCGGCTACCTTCTCTACACCTATAACGGAGCGCCACATACCTTTCGCGATAATGTCGTGCGGTTCAATATCAGCGAGGACGATGGCCGCAAGAATACATACGCCGGAATCTATGTCGGCAACGATGGAAGCGGCGTAAGCAATCTGGAGATCCACAACAACACCATCTACATCACCCCTTCTGTCGGAGACGCAAAGCCGCGAGCGGTCCTGGTGCGCGGCACCACTG
>DASQID010000618.1:0-2917 GCA_035631775.1 Acidobacteriota bacterium | reverse complement strand
TTCCTCTAGCGGAACAGATCTGCACTTCCTTGAATTCGACCGATCGCTGGTCGCATAATGCTGGCCTATCTCGCCGCGCGCTGCACGAGGCCCGAATGACAGTGAAACGTCGCGTCCTGCCCGCTCTCTTCATCTCCACTTGTCTTTTGATTCTTGCAACATTGCCAACGCGAGCGAGGGCAGCAGACTGGCCGCCGATTACGCCGGAAGAGCAGGCCTTAACCTCCGTGCCGCAGCAACCTGGGGCGCCCGCGGTCATCCTGAACCGGGAGGAGATTGCCGACGACACGAAGCACTTCCACTCGGTCTATATGCGCATCAAGATCCTGACCGAAGCCGGCCGCAGGTTCGCAGACATCCGCCTACCATTCGACCGCCATAACTTCACGATTGACACGGTAAGTGGACGAACGGTCCACGCCGACGGCTCGATCGTGCCCTTCGAAGGGAAGCCCTTCGAACAGGTCATCAACAAAGGTCACGATGTCCGTCACCTCCTGAAGACCTTTACGCTTCCCGACGTCCAGGTTGGAAGCATCATCGAGTACAGGTACTTCCTGCGCTATGGCGACCGCGTGGCGGTCTCCCCGTTCTGGATCGTGCCCGAAGAGCTGTTTCAGAAGCAGGCTAGTTTCCGCTTTGTCCCCTTCCGCAAGGCCTTGCAGTTGGCACACGGACGGATCGGCAACGGAGTGTCGTGGAGCAGTTTCCTCCCCGCGGACTACAAAGTTGAAGAAGAGCACACGGTTGTGACCGACTCGATCAAGATGAACCTGCGCGACGTGCCGGCATTCGTGGAAGAGCCCTACATGCCACCGGCCCGGGTTCTGCAGCCGCGCGTCCGGTTTTTCTACCAGGTGGGCGGCACCATGGATCAGTTCTGGAAAGAGGAAGGCAAGTATTGGCACAAGGAGGTCGAAAGCTTCCTCGACCACAACAGCGGTATCGCCGACGCTGCCAGGCAGAAGGGCGCAGCTGGGGACACGCCTGAACAGAAGGCAAAGAAGCTGTATGCATTCGTAGCCCAGATGGATAACCGCAGCTATGTACCGCAGCGAGCACAGCAGGAGGAAAAGACTCTCGGCCTGCAGTACAACGACGGCGCTCAGGATGTTTTGAGGCAGAAGAGCGGCACGCATGACGACTTGAACCGCCTGTTCGTAGCTCTTCTGCGCGCCGCCGATATCCCGGCGTGGATCATTACGGTACCAGACCGATCGGACACCTTTTTCGACGAGCACTACCTCTCCATGGACCAGTTTGATGCCGAGATTGTCATCGCTCAGATCAACGGCAAAGAGGTCTACCTCGATCCGGGCACCAGGTTCTGCCCCTACGGCCTGGTGGACTGGCACTACTCCGCTTCGCGAGGCATGCGCGAGAGCGCTAACGGCAAGGGCACGGAATTCGGTGAGGTCCCGACTCCCACCTACAAGGACGCGATGACGAAGCGCGTGGCTCGTCTTCACCTGAAACCCGATGGTTCGTACGAGGGCATCGTAGGCGTGGGATTCTTCGGTCTAGAAGGGATGGTTCACCGCCGCAACGGGGGGAAGACCGACGACGAGGGGCGCAAGAAGGAGTTGGAGGAGGAGTTGAAAAACTGGCTGCCGAAAGGCAGCGAGGTGTCTCTGACCAAATCTCCAAAGTGGGACGATACCGAAGCGCCGCTGGTCGCGGAGTTCAAGATCAGCGGGCCGTTGGCGACCAGCGCCGGAAAACGTTGGCTCGTGCCGGAACACGTGTTCCAGGTAAACGAGACGCCGCGCTTCCCGGCAAATGATCGCGTCAATCCTGTCTATATCGACTTCGCCTATCGCGAAATTGATGACGTTCAGATCACACTGCCCCCGGGCGCCACCGTTGACAGCTTGCCGGCGGACGATTCGATGAACCGTGATTTCGCCGTCTATAGCACCGAGCACAAAAAGGAGAACCCTTCGACCATCCTTTCCACCCGTGACCTGGCCATGAACGGTCTCATTTTTCCGCAAACGGCCTACAAGGAGATCAAAAGCTTCTACGACAAGGTCAAAGCCGGCGACGACCAACCGGCATTGGTGAAGGTGGTGGGTGATGCGGCTACGAAGTAGGGGGGTTGTCCTATCATTCCTGCTCGCCCCGATGTGTCTTCCAGTCTGGGCCGGTGTCTCAGTACCCGACTGGGTACGCCAGGCAGCCGCGCAACAGTTGCCAACGTATCCGCCGGATACGGACGCGGTCGTGCTGCTGGATGAGGAGGTAGTGACGGTCTCCGCTCCTGGTGAGTACACGAGTCACGTGCGTCGGGCAGTTCGCATCCTCCGGCCGGACGGGCGTCATTACGGCGAAATCTACGTTTATCTCGAGCACGGCGGCAAGCTCAATTCGATCCATGCCTGGACCCTCGATGCTCAAGGGCATGAGTACGAGGTCAAGGACAAGGAGTTCACCGAGAACACTCCCTACTCGTTCGAGTTGTACAGCGATGTTCGACGCATACGGGGGACCGCACCGGCAGCAAACCCGGGTTCGGTTGTTGCGATGGAGTACGACGTGCGGCGGCACGATTGGCATAACCAGCTGACCTGGTTCTGGGAAGAGAGCGTTCCTGTCCGCGAATCACGGATTGCTGTGCAACTACCACCGGGCTGGGAGTACAAATTCACGGCAACCGGTTCGACCCAGGTGCAGCCAGGCCGGATCGGCGACAACAAGTGGGAATGGGTGCGGCGTGACCTTCCAGCCATCGAGCATGAACCTCGCATGCCCGCCTATCTCGCGCTCTCCAGCCGCTTGGAGCTTGCCTACTTCCCCACCAGCAGTTCCGGAGGGAACTTCGCCTCCTGGGACGGCATTGCTCGTTGGTATGCGACGCTGGCGGCGGATCGCAGAACAACCACACCGGAAATCAGCGAGAAAGTTCGGGAGTTGACCG
>DASQID010000617.1:0-2615 GCA_035631775.1 Acidobacteriota bacterium | reverse complement strand
GATTGCATTCACCCGCAGCGATAAGACTACTCCCGGACGCATCCCAGGTCAAAACTACTAGCGAGGTAGGGAGTCATCGGGATTTCAAGCACTCCAGCCGTGCGGCGTGGGGCTCTTGTTTATCGGCAGACCGGCGGCTGATTCTGTGTAATCGAATCGAGTGTGCTTGCGGTCTCTGGTTCACTCAACCCCAAATAAAACCAGCGCACGCGCCCGAAGTCACGCGGACAAACGTGCGATAATCGGAATCATGAGTCCAAATGTGTTCGTCGGTACCTCCGGTTGGAATTACTGTGACTGGAAGGGAGGATTCTATCCGGAGACCCTGAAGCCGAGGGAGTATCTCGATTACTATGCGAAACACTTCCACACGACCGAAGTGAATTACTCCTTTTACCACCTTCCTAAACCCGGAACTTACCTGAACTGGGCGTCGCAGGTGCCGGGCGATTTTATTTTCGCGGTCAAGGCGAGCCGCACCATCACTCATATCCGCCGCCTCAAGCAGGCCACGGAGTCATGGCGCATCTTCCTCGAGAATGCTTCGGTCCTAGGCACAAGACTGGGACCGATCCTGTTGCAGTTTCCGCCGTCGTTTAAGAAGAATTGCGATGTGCTATCAGCCTTCCTTCAGGAACGCCATCATCCCGAGGGTTTAAAACACCCCTGCCTTGCCTTTGAGTTCCGGCACAGCAGTTGGTTCGATGACGAGGTCTGCCAGCTTCTGCAGAAGCACGGATGCGCTCTGGTAATTGCCCATTCACTCCGCTACCCCATGGCTCCCTTTTTGCCCACGGCCGGTTTCGTGTATCTGCGTCTGCACGGGCCCAGTGCCCTGTTTGCTTCCCCATACTCCGACGATCAGCTGCGTGATTGGAGCACCCGAATCCAGGGTTGGCTGAAAGTTGGGAAGGACGTATACGTTTACTTTAACAACGATGTCCGCGGCTATGCGATTGGCAACGCAAAATTCCTCGCCAGCCTGATTTGAGGAGCTGCTCCGCTGCTCAACGGTCCTCGCCTGGGAGCCGAGAGAGTCGCGCCGGCTCGGTTTTCGAACTGAAGGGGTTTTCCGCAATCCACAATCCCCTACAACCCTCTCGGAATCTGTGTCCATGGACGGCTCGCGAAGTCCGAAAGGGTCAGTGTAATCAGAATTGCCAGCCAGAGGAGGGACGCAAAGACCACAAGCCCAATCAAAGGCCTGCTGTAGCGGACGTGCATGAAGAAGAGAATGACCAGCGACGCCTTGATCGCCGCGATCGCGAGCGCCGCGATCGTATTCAACGGCCCCAGGTCGACATTGGCAATACCGACGGTCGAGATCGTGAGGGCAATCAGCGTTGCAAATACCAGAATATAGATTTTCGGCCCGACAACGTGCTGTGTACTCATCTGTGCCTGTCAATCAAGTAAAGGAGTGGAAACAGAAAGATCCAGATAATGTCCACAAAATGCCAGTAAAGCCCGGTCACCTCAACTGGTGAAAAGTATGCCGGCGAGAATTCGTTGCGCGATGCGCGGATGATCAACGCCGCGAGCAGTCCAACTCCTATAACCATATGAACCGCATGCATGCCGGTCATGAAGAAGTAGAACACCACAAAAAGAGAGACCTGTCGTGCCAGTGGACCCGGATATATGAAATCGTAGCCCGGGATGTGATGCTCGGCATACTTGTGGTAGTACTCGAGGAACTTGATTCCGAGAAAAGCACAGCCCAAGACGATGGTTAGCACCAGAAACAAAATGAGCATCCCTCGCTTGCCCATCTGGGCAAAATAAACAGCCATGGCCATCGTCAAACTGCTTCCAATCAGGACCACCGTGTTGATGCTCCCGAGCCACAGGTCTGTGAGGTGGCTGCCGGCAGCCCAGGCCTGCGGGAACAGGAAACGGTACACCGCATAGCTGACAAACAGTCCTCCGAAGAACATGATCTCCGTGGCCAGGAATACCCACATGCCCAGGCTGGCCGCTTCGTGCTGCTGCGTCAGATCGTCGAAATGGTGGGCGAGAACGGAATGCGTGTCAGGCAACTTCCGCCTCCTGGACAGGATAGTTGTAAGCGGGCGTGGTCACCACGGGCGTCCTCTCAAAGTTTTCCGTTGGAGGCGGGGAAGCTGTCTGCCATTCCAGGCCTTCCGCACCCCACGGATTGGCGCCGGCCACGGGGCCGTAGCGCATCGACCAGATCAAATAGATCAGCGGCATGACGTAGCCGACTGCGAGAATGGACGCTCCGGCGGAAGACATGACATTCAGCACCTGGAACTCGGGAGGATAAACGGCATAGCGGCGAGGCATTCCCTCATAACCAAGGATGAACTGAGGAAGGAAGGTGAGATTGAATCCGATGAAGATGACAAGTGCGGCAAATCTGGCCCACCCTTCCGGATATAGGCGGCCTGAGATTTTCGGCCACCAGTAGTGTATTCCCCCAAGATATCCCATCACGGCGCCGCCCACCATGATGTAGTGGAAGTGGGCGATGACGAAGTACGTGTCGTGCACGTGCATATCAAGCCCGAGCGCAGCAAGGAACAGACCGGTAAGGCCGCCGATTGTGAACAGTCCGATGAAGCCCATCGCGTATAACATCGGGGCGTCATACG
>DASQID010000616.1:0-3263 GCA_035631775.1 Acidobacteriota bacterium | reverse complement strand
TCAGGCTGCGGCCCGCAGGCCCGCTGGCTTTGTTGCTCGCTCCTCACATACCACCCCGGGTATAGCTCGTCGCTCGCGCCTCGCCAGCGGGCCTGGGGGCCAGCAGCAAAATGTGAAGTTATTCTTGCGCCAGCCCTTAGCACAAGATCGGCGCGGGCAAGCCGTGCATAGTCGATCGGTTCCACGTTCTCGTCGATGATGGTAACTCGGTGCTCCGCGGGCGTAAGCGCGGCGAGAAGCGGCAAACTCGGGACAGATATGGTCGCCTTCCTGCAAAGCAGCGGAAGAGCGTGTTCGAGCCCCAGGAAAGTCACTTAGGACCGGGGGTTCACGAGGACTATATCGGACATAGCGCTGCGACCAGGTTCGTTTGGTTCGATGATGGCACGCATCGGGAATCAAGTATCGAATAACTCTCCGAGTGATAATGCCCGCGCCAATCAGGCAGCAAGAAATCCTTGCAGCCGCTGCACTTGCGGCCTATTTTCCCTCCTGCCCGGCAAGCCGCGAGAGCAGGCCTGCTCGTCGCACTTCGATACGGGAAAACCGGCGTGACAGCCCCACACCCGGATTCGCAAAAAAATCGAGTATACGTTTTCTCCGTTCTTACGTTCTTGATAGTGCAGGGTGTGGTGGGCGTTCTGGAGCTGAGGTGCTCGTGACCTGTAATCCTCTTGGGCGTTCCTGCTATGTCAGCACCACATCCGTTGATGCCGGACTCGTCGGCGGCGGGGTGGCTTGCCTTCGCAATCGCTCAGGGGACAAGGCAGTACCTTGGCCACACGAGGCTACATCATGAACTTCAAATCGCCCTCTTTCCTGGTCACCGCCAGTTCGCTGTTGATCTGCATTTTCCTCCATGCCTTTGTCTCTCAGGATCAAAGCACATACCCGTATGCCAGTCTCGAAGGCCCAGCGCCTGTCGATGTTCTGGTGCGCAGGGTGCTGCCCGGAGCCTCTGACCTGCAGCTTATCGTCGTACTGAATGAACCTTCGTTGGTCGAGTCATTGCGCGCTACACAGGGATCGGTTCCTGCGGCGACAAATAATGGTGTCACAGAGATTACTCGGCTCAACCTGACCTCTCCACGAGCAGCCACGTATCGGGAGCGGATACGGAAAGAGCAAAGCGCCGTCAGGCAGCGCCTGGAGGCATTGGAAGGCGTCCAGGTGCGGGGCTCCGTGGACACGGTGATGGATGCCCTCATTGCGCGCGTCCCGGTGGGCATGTATTCGGCCGTTCGAAAGCTGCCTGGTGTCAAGAAGCTCTATTTCTCGCGGCCGCAGCGTATGACGCTGGATGCCGCAGCGGAAGTTCACAATGCACAAGCCGCATGGGAGAAAGCAGGAGGCAGTGCAAGAGCCGGGGCAGGAGTGAAGATTGGGATCATCGACTCGGGCATTGATATGACCAATCCAATGTTCGTGGATCCCTCTTTGACTCTCCCTCCGGGCTATCCCAAAGGTGACGCAAAATTCACCAGCAACAAGATTATAGCTGCGCGCAGCTTCACGAGCCTGCTTGCCCGGAGCCAGGTGGTGGACACACCGATCGACGAGATCGGACACGGTTCCTTTGTGGCGGGCTGCGCCGCAGGCAGGAAGGTGGATGCCCCCCTTGCCTCCATACAGGGAATGGCGCCCGGTGCGTTTCTGGGCAACTATAAAGTCTTCGGAACGCCGGAACTCAATGAGACAACGACCAGCGCTGCTGTCGTCGGCGCCGTGAACAGTGCTGTGGACGATGGCATGGATGTACTGAACCTCAGTTTGGGCTCTTCGGACTATCAGAATCCGTCTGAGAATCCGGTGGTCGAGGCCTTGAACAAAGCGATCGCCGCGGGTGTCGTTGTTGTTGTCGCAGCCGGCAACAGCGGTCCCGAGCCATTCACAATCAGCGATGTGGGAAGTGTCCCCGATGCGATCACTGTCGGGGCTGTGACAAATGGGCGCGCGTTCGTTTCATATCTGCATGCGACAGGCCCCGGCCCTGTTCCTTCTGAACTCAGCAATATTCCGTACATTCCTGCGGGTGGGGCCGTGATCCCAAACCCGATTGCATTGCATGTTGTCGACGTGGCATCTCTCGATGGGACCGGCCTTGCCTGTTCGCCACTGCCGTCGGGGAAATTCGGATCTGCGGGAATTGCGCTAATTGTCGGCGGGGACTGCAGTTACACTTCAAAGGTGATGAACGCAGCCAATGCGGGTGCCACATGCGCCATCGTTTACAGCGGCGCCGGTCATACCGATCCCATCGCTATCGGAGCGGCGTACCCCTTCAGTATTCCTGCGGTTGTGATTTCAAACACCGACGGCCTTGCCCTGAAAGGCTTCGTCTCCGCTAATGCGGCGTCGGCTTCGGTGCAGATTGATCCCAGCATCAATTCCGTGCCCAGGGCCGCCACGCCTCGTGTTCTCGCAGATTTCAGTTCTAACGGCCCCGGTATCGCGTTCAATTTGAAGCCGGACCTCGTGGCAGCAGGCGATACCATCTATTCGGCGGCACAAAAGAGTGATCCCAGGGGCGCGCTCTACAGTGCCACGCAATTTACCAACGCCCGCGGGACCAGCTTTTCGGCCCCGATGGTTGCCGGTGCCGCGGCAGTGTTGAAGCAGCTATTCCCAGACCTCTCCGCCCCTGGAATAAAATCCGCGCTCACCACAGCGGCGAGTCAAAGCATCACTCCGGATGGAACACTCTCCCCAAGTATTCTCCAAACAGGTGGAGGTTTGCTCGATATGGGCAAGGCGACCCTTATCGGGGCAGTCATGATCCCCAGTAACCTTAGCTTTGGCGTTACGGGCTACTCGGGCAGCATTGCGCTGTCAAAATCGCTGCTCATTACGAATGTCTCCCCCTCAAGCGATCAGTTCACCCTGGCTGTTGAACCGCTGGTTGCAGGGCCGACCATCTTGGTAAACAAGTCCACTACCGGATGGATCGCCCCGGGAGGTAGCGAGACAGTGGAGATCTCGCTTCAGGCGGCCGCTCCCTTGACGGGCGGCTTCCAGGGCTTTGTGTCCGTGCAGAGCGCAAAGTCGTCTCTAAAGTATCACGTTCCATATTGGGCAGGGATCTATGTGCCGGACGGGTCCGGCGTTCTTACTGTGATGAAGATGGCTGCGGGGACCGGCGGGATCTTCCGCACGCTCGAACAAGCCGTGGCCCAGGCGCGGCCCGGAAATACAATCGAGATTGCCGACTCCGAACAATATACGGCGGGTTTGACGCTGGCGACGAATGCAGAAGGGCTTCCCTT
>DASQID010000615.1:0-15465 GCA_035631775.1 Acidobacteriota bacterium | reverse complement strand
CTTCATGGATTCGATCCTGTTGCGCTCTTTGCCGGTGCCCGATCCTCAGTCCCTGGTGATGCTGAGTTGGCATACCCCGGGACGCGACATGCACGGCACCAACCGGCATGCCAATAGCTTCAACGACCCCAACGGGGGATTCATTGGCGGGTTTTTCGCCTATCCGGCATTCGAGCTGTTCCGAAGCAACGATTCGGTTTTCTCGAGCGTCTTCGGATATCAAGGCGCCGGTGATCTCAACCTGACATACCGAGGCCACGCGGAGCTTGCAAGAACCGAATACGTGTCCGCCGACTATTTCCGCGGGCTCGGAATCCCGCCGGCCGCCGGGCGACTGATCGCCCCGGATGACGATCGCTCGGGTGCTCCGGCCGTTGCCGTCATCAGCTTCGCCTTGAGTCAAAGTCGGTTTGATGGACCTAAAAATGCGCCTGGGCAATCGATTCTGATCAACAATCTGCCCTTCTCCGTGATCGGTGTCGCTCCGCCCGAGTTCTTTGGCCTCGATCCCGACAGTCCTCCGGACATCTACGTTCCGATGCACGCCAACATGCTTCTGGAGGACCGGGACTACTCAGCCGCGACCTACCTCGACCCGATGTACGACTGGATTGTGCCCATGGCGCGTTTACGTCCCGGCGTCAGTGCGCAGCAGGCGCAAACCGCGCTTGCTGGCCCGTTCTTCGAATGGGCGCGCGCCGCGGACCCGAAGCGCCGCGTGGAAGAAGTTCCCACTCTCGTTGTAAGGGAAGGTTCGGGCGGCCTCGACGGCCTGCGGCGGAGATATTCGAAGCCGCTGTATATCCTGCTGACGCTGGTGGGCCTCATTCTGAGCATCGCTTGCGCGAATATCGCCAACCTCCTCCTGGCGCGCGCGGCCGCCCGGAAACGCGAGATTGCCCTCCGGCTGAGCTTGGGGGCGGGACGGCTTCGGATCATCCGCCAGCTCCTCACCGAGAGCGTCCTGTTGGCTGTGCTGGGCGGCACGCTGGGTGTCGCGTTCGCCGTCCGTGGAATCCGTTTTTTGACTCTACTGCTGGCGAATGGACGCGAGAACTTCACATTGCGCGCGGAATTGAACTGGCACGTGCTGGGCGTGGTGGCCGCGCTCTCATTGTTGACTGGCGTGCTGTTCGGGCTTGCTCCGGCTCTCCAGTCGACGCGGATGGACTTCATGCCGGCGCTCAAGGAATCGCGAACCGGTGAAGGGCGCGGGCAGGGGTTTCGTCGTTTGAGCCTGAGCCGCATCCTGATGGTCTCTCAAATCGCCGTCACCCTTTTGATTCTGGTCGCGGCCGGCCTGTTCGTGCGGACGCTTTCAAATCTGGCGTCCATTCGACTCGGATTCAACCGGGAAAACGTGCTGACGTTCCAGTTGAACGCCCGGCAGGCCGCACACCGCGATCCCGGGATTGTCGCCTTCTACAACGATCTCCGGAGGCAGTTCAGCGCCATCCCAGGCGTCCGTGCCGCAAGTCTTTCGAACCATGCCCTGATCGGAACGGGCACTAGCATGACGGGGGTCAGCGTGTCCGGCGCAGCACCTGAGGGCAGCAGCATTTTGACCATCGGGGCCGGTTTCTTCACGACCATGCAGATTCCCATGCTGCTGGGCCGCGAAATCGACGAGCGCGACCGGCTTGGCTCGCCTATGGTTGCGGTCGTGAATGAGGCGTTTGCCAGAAGAGGTTTCGGCGATCGGAATCCTCTGGGCCAGCACCTGGCTCTGAGGCATGGATGCCCAAAATGCGACATCGAGATCGTGGGCGTATCCTCGAATACACTCTATGGCGACCTCAAGGGAAAGGTGGAGCCGACAGTGTATCTGCCGTTTGGGCAGGGCGGCTGGGGACCGGTGCAGGGGATGGTATATGAGCTGCGGACCGCGGGGAATCCGTTCAACTACGTCCATGCCGTGCGTGATCTGGTTCAGCGGGCTGATCAACGCCTGCCCCTGTCCGATGTGAAGAGCCAAAGCGCGTGGATCGACCATACCATCAACCAGGAGATCACGTTTGCCCGGCTTTCGAGCGCCTTTGCTCTGCTTGCCCTGGTGATCGCCTGCGTCGGCCTTTACGCCACCATGTCGTACAACGTCGCCCGCCGAACAGGCGAGATAGGCATCAGAATGGCACTGGGGGCACAACGTGGCGGGGTCGTGCGGATGGTGCTCCGTGAAGTCCTGGTGCTGGCAGCTGGGGGGCTGGCGATCGGCGCAGCCTCGGCGCTGGGCACGTCCAAATTCGTCGCATCGTTTTTGTATGGAATCAAGGCTAACGATCCTCTGGCGCTCACGCTGGCGCTGATGATTCTGCTGATCGCCGCACTCCTGGCCGGTTACGTGCCTGCGCGAAAGGCGTCGCGGATCGATCCGATGGTCGCGCTGCGGCACGAGTAAGGCGGATCGTGTTGATTTCCATAACCGAATAGCGGCTGAGGCTTGGGCAAGTTCACAAACGACGAAATCGGAATCTGCCCTCTCAATATCGCAAGCAATTTGTCCCTAAGTCGCGATCGCGGAACTAATCCTGTCGTCGGGAGGAGGCGCCCCGACGCGATGCGGTTAGGTAACACAATGCCGTTTGATCGGCATAGGGGCGGGCGTGCGCCGCCCCCGTGCCGATCAAGTCGCCATGTGGGAAGTCATCCAGAGATAAAAAATCCACTTGCATGGCCCGCGGAAATGCCGGAAATCGGAGCTCCCTGGATCGGTGCAGTACAAGACTGGGAGGAGAGAGCCTGTTGAACTTGCTAGGACAGGTCCGCATTCACGCTACATCAAGAACAGCACGAGGATTCTTCGCAGCAATGCGCAAAAGAGTACGGGCTGCCCCTGAAGGTGCCCGCCGGCCTTGTTCCCACTCCTGTAATGTGCGCACGGATACGCCGAGCAACTGGGCAAATTTAGTTTGGGAGAGGCCGGTCCTTTCTCGAATAGCGGATACTGACGGCACATTGATGACCCGCCCGTATTTTCCCCGCTTGAGTTCGCGGATCCCGTCGAGGATTTCCAATCCGATTTCGCGTTTGCGCCTAGGCATCGATTTCTTCCTTAATCTTTTTCAAAATGTGAGCCGGGATGTTTCCGGAGACGCTTTTGGCATAGAGAGTGAGCATCCAAATCTCTCCTTGTTTGGTCCTGGCGTAATAGATGACACGCACGCCTCCGCTTTTCCCCCGGCTGGAACCTTTCCATCGAAGCTTCCTGATTCCACCGGAGTCGGGAATTAGATCACCTGCGGCAGGGTCCGCGATGAGCCGTTGCTGAAGCTTCGCATATTCCTCGTCAGACAGGTACTTCGAAACCAGTTGTGAAAACAGTCTCGTTTCGATGAAGCTGTACATGAAGATAGTATACGGCAATGACGTATAGTGTCAATTAATCTTCTGGATTCCATTCAAGGTTGGACTTGGCTCGTTCCCTGGTGGCGCAGCTTTTCAGCCGCCAAGCTCACAAACCAGCTTGGTCTGAAATCAGCCGGGACGAGCAACGGATACACCGCGTCAATTGCGCATGTGCGATCCGAGGGAGGCAAGCCCCTTCAGTTAGCTGCATTGGACCTGAAAATCAACCGCAATGGAACTTGCGAAGTGACAGGCACAAGGATCATCTATAGCCCGCCCAAATGACGAGAATTGACACCAGCTTCTCAGGACCATCGCCGCTATAAGCGAGACCCACAACTCAACGAGCTAGCGGATTAAGGCAGAGTAGCCAGCAGCATTGACGTGGACGATCTGAACTTTTTCGGTGAACGTGCGCCGCATTCTCGTTCCGTCGAGGAGTTCTTGGCCTGCGGGCGGCTTCAGGCAGGCTTCGCCCGGATTCGGTGCCCAAAGTGCCATGCTGAACACCTTCTCGCAATTTCATGCCGTACAAGGAATCTTTGCTCCAGTTGCCAGGCGAAGCGCTCCGTTCTCTTTGCCGAAAAGTTGACAACCGAGATTCTCGCTCCTGTCCCCCACCGCCACTCTCACCTTTTCCATTCCCCACGCCCTGCGCGGACTGTTCGAGCGCGACCGCAAGCTGCTTGGGCGGCAAGCCCGCGGTTCTGAAAATTGAGGGATACAACATCGCCCCAGAAAGTCTGCACCCGTAATTCGGGGTGAAGACGCGCAACTCCCGAATTACCCGCGTGTCGTGCACAGTTACTGTGACTGCAGTGACAATTCCCGCAGCCTGACTCCAATCATCTTTGGTTGCATTCCCTCATCGTGTTATCGGCATTGCGGCGTATCAGGGATTGCCGGGCGTCGGACGGAATGGCTGCCGGCTTACCACACCCTGCAGATCTTCTCTGGCGGCTTGGTCATGGGCTGGCCTGGTGATCGACTCCCAGTTTTGCCGCTGCCTCCAAGACGGTCATAGGGTCCCCTCCTGCGTGAAATCAGAGTGATGGAGTCACAAAATGGTTACAGGAATTATTTGCGGTAACCAAATCACGCTTCGGCACTCAGTTCTGCGGAGGACAAAACATATGACGAATTTCGACTCAAAGAGGCTGAACTCTGTTTTCTGGACCCTGCGGATCGGGCTTGGAGTGGGACCTTTTCTCGCGGGACTGGACAAGTTCTTCAACATCCTCGCGGATTGGAAGATGTACCTGAGCCCTGCGGTGACACACTACCTGCCGATGAGCGACGTCGTGTTCATGCGCGCCGTCGGCGTTATCGAGATGATCGTGGGTTTGGCAATCTTGACGCGCTGGACTCGGATCGGAAGTTACATTGCGATGGCCTGGCTGGTCGCAATCGCTCTGAATCTCGTCTCGTCGGGCATGTTTTTCGATCTTGCCGTTCGAGACGTGGAGATAGCTATCGGAGCCTACGCGCTTGCACGGCTTGCTGAGGCGCGAGCCTTCCCGGCCGCGGTGACTGAACCATCCGGCGATCTGTCAGGAGTGCAATCCGCACAAGCGAGAGCTTGATGCCGAAAGGAGGATGACCGTCCCCCCGGCTAATAGCCTTTTGATTTGAAAATAAACTCGAGATTCTTCGAATCATTCGGCGCTACCGTGATCTTTTGCTCGCTGGTACCGAATTTCTCATGCCATGCGGTGACCGTATAGCTGCCGGGCGGCAGGTTCCTCAACTCGAAGCGCCCCTCCTTGCCGGTGACCGCGAAGTATGGGTGCTTGAAAACGGCAATATAGCTTCTCATCCAGGGATGGACGTTGCACTTGACCGGAATTGAGATTTCTTCGCGCGCAAAGCTCGTCTCGATCGGCGGCATTCCCGGCGGCTGCGACTTGTTCCATTCGCGATTGTTTGCGGGGAGCGGATGAATGTTATGCGAAGTGGGGTCGCTGTTGACGACCTGAAGCTTCTGGCTGGTCTGCAGCGCAAGGACATGCGGGCCGTACATGCAGCCCTTCTGGTCCATCGTCACGGGCTGGCTGGGAGTCTGAAAGGAGCGATCGCCGAGTCCCGAGGAGATGTAGACCACGACGTTAGCCAATGTGCCGCCCGCTCCGGTTTCAACCTCCTCGCTTGTGGTCTGGCCGCCATGCATCTTCGCGCATGCAGGTTCTTGAGCCATGTTGATGGCCATGAGCTTAGGCGGAGGCCCGATCATTTTTGCCACTCCTGAGACCAAGGCCGCGCCGTTCGAGTCGAGCGGCGAAGCGGGTCCGCCTACCGACGGGTTTCCAAGACCGCCGCCAGCTGCTCCCTTGCCGCCCGATGGCGCCAGGCAAAACATCAGAAGCGCAACGGACACAAAATATAGGTTTCGAGTTTTCATGGATCCTCCCTCTTGTCTAATGATCTTCGTTTGCCCCGGATCGCTGCTCGTCCGGAGGCTGCGAACTCGCGGTCTTGCTTGCCGTCTTACCCGGCAGAATCTTGGCAAGCACGGACTTCGACTGTCCTTTCGGCTTCCTCTGCAGGGATCGCAAAAAGTGGACCAGGTCCCAGGCCTCGTTCGGCTTCAAGTCATCGAGAAAAGACGGCATGGGTGTACCGTCCAGCCCGGTCATGAATATGCGGTAGAGGTCCTGGTTGGACTCGCCGCATTTGAAGCGCTCGCCGGAAGTGAAGTCGTAGGGCGCGATCGGGCGACTCTTGCTGTCGGTAAGAGTGACGGCAGCGGGCCCGTTTCCATGCCCATCCGTGCCGTGGCATTTCCAGCATTCCATTTTCTGGAACAACTGTTTCCCATGGCTGATGCTCTCGGCACTCGCCGGCGTCTCGGGAGGTATCGGAAGCGGCGGCTGCGGTTTTTCATCGCGGAAACGGTGTGAGAAGCTTTTTACATATGCAACCAGATCCGCGCACTGCCGGCGTGTCAGCGAATACCACGATGGCATCGCGCTGGCATGAAGACCTCGCCTGATCGTGTCGAACAGGTCGCTGTCGAGGGGCAGGCTGCCGGTTGGTGTTGACCGGCACTTGAAAACTCCGGCGGTGAAATCACGCGGCCTGGGGTCGAGGTGTCTGGCGTTTTCTCCCTCGCCGTTTCCATCAACTCCATGGCAGCCTTCACAATAGCGGCGATAAAGCTGAGCCCCCCTCTTGGCATTGCCGATCCGGCTCTCCTGGGACAGGCCCACGGCAAGCGGAAGGGCAGCCAACAGGATACTCATTCGAGCGGCGGTTAATAGCGTCCTGGACACTTTCATGCTTCTCATTCCTCTCAGAAGGCGAAGTCAAATCCCACCATGACACTGGCGCTGCGGGTGTAGCTGTTGCGCGAGTGCCCCATCAACTCCATTCCCAGTTGGTTATCTCCAATTCCTCCAAAGCTGTTGATGTGCTGGTGGGGGTGAAGTGATACAGCTGGAAAAAACCGCCGTTGTTCGTGAGAGCCAGGAAGCGTTTCTCGGAAATTGGTGTATCTAGCTCAAATTTACCGACCTTGACGTTGAGCCATTTTGATCCGAGAAGTTCGCCGAACCTGACCCAGGCGGCTTCAAAATGGAAACTCGCTGTCTGGTCCGAGGATGGGAGCACCGCGAACGCGATATTCTTGGCCAGTGTACCGGCGAACCATAGATCCATTCCGGAAATGTCAAAGCCTGAGGTAATGACTTTTGATTCGATGGATCCGCTGTTCGCGTTGCCGGGAATGGCGTCGACTGCCATTCGATTGGTGCGCTCGGAATGCCACTGTGGGGTTATGCGGACCGACGCCGGCCAGTAACCGGGCTCGTGATAGATAGGCTCATCGCGGTCATTGCCCAACTGGTATCCGTTATCTTTGAAAACCTGCCCGAAGTTGTTTAATTTCGGCCAGGCCTCGTGACAAGCCGAGCAGCGCAGACCGTACTTGCGCGCAAAGGCCGGGATGCCGAACATCGGCCTGGCCGCTAACAACAGAACACCTACAACTACGAGTCTCGTGGCGCATGAACTCCTCGCGGAGACAGACATGGAACACCCTCCCCCAGCCTTTGCTTGCCACTTTGATCTGGATACTGCTCTCACCGGAGAATTGTGAGCCTTCGTCTCACGAAGAATTCATCACACTGCAGTCGAGTGCAGTTGATAAGGCTATGGCTGGTGTCCTAGTGAACGGAGGCCCCCCACCCGAGTTTGAAGGGGCCCCCTTGTGCTTGAAGAGTATTCTGGCCACTGATCGTCGACTGCCGGAAACCGCGCAGTTTTCTACCCTCCCAAAGGATTTTGCTGAGAACTCAGTGGAGGAACCGCAGCGTGTTGTCACCGTCGTTGACGAAGTACACACCTTGGTGATTCGGAGCCACAGCCAGTCCGAAGAGTGTGCCGCCTCCGGTGCCGGTGGTGTCTGCAAGTGTCACGTCAATCTGCTGTCCGTCCGGAGTTATTTCAACCATGTTGCCGTCTCCCGCATTGGCAACAATGATGTCGCCGTTAGGCGCAATCGCAAGGCCAAGAGGGCCATTGATTGCGCCGCCCATTGAGACGGTCTGCCCCATTCCGGCGCTTGTGTGGCGGAAGAGGGCGTTTGGAAGCGCCTGGACAGCACTGTTGACGGTATCGGCTACATAGAGGGTTCCGTCATGTCCGAGTCCGACGCCCGTTGGCCCCACAACCAGAGCCGCAGGGTCAGTTCGCTCAGCAAAGCCGGAACCGATGACGGTTTCCGATAAGACCTCCGGTGGAGCACTCTGAGCGTCGTCATCTTCCGGAACTGAGAGAACGATCCGCACAACGGTGCCTTGATTCACGGTGTTTGGACTGGCAGCCACGGTACCATTCAGGACATTGGTCACGAAAAGCGCCGTCCAGTCACCGGCTTCAAAGGCGGTCATGTCCCACGGCCCATTAATCAACCCGCCGCTGATGGTTTCAGCGACCTGACCGTGGCTATCAAGCACAAGAAGACATCCAGCTTTGGCAGTCGCGGAAGTGCCGTCTGTTGTAGGCAAGCTTCCAACTATGACCCACCCCCTGCGCAGTTCGACCAGCGCCGTGGTCAATCCAATGCCGCCAGGGCAAACGTCCTTAAGCTGGCCAGAATCCAGCTGAGCAAAGACGCTGGCGTCACCTTCAGGCGTAATCTGCATAATGGTCGTGCCGGTGCCTTGCTGGTTTGAGCTGTTGTTAAAGTTGCTCACGAGAATGTCTCCCCTGATCAGGGAGCCGACCGAACGTCGGACCACAGCCACGCCATATGGGTTCACGTCTCCGTTGGCTGGAACGGTCGAGGTGCCGTTGCTGACCGTGCTGAAACGCGAAAGAAATGAACGTCCGGCCGCGCGCGCCTGAGAAGGCACGGCCACTAAACCCGAGACTGACAGAAAAGCCGCAGCGAACAGTGCGGCGCGCTTTGTCTTCATCGCCATGAAACGCTCTCCTTTTCCTATCCCGAAGATTCCTCAAGGGAGGCAGGGTTATTGTTGTTAAAGGAAACGAAACCTTTTCTACAAACTGGCGCCTGAGTTTAATGCCCGAAGCATTGCAGCAATTCTCGTTCCAATCGAGCTAGTGACCTCCGGAGGCCCTATTGTGAACCGATCAAAGCAGTTGGCGCTTCCTGCCACAATTCAAGACCCTGCGGGTCAGCGAATCCCGGCCACAGAAATCTCGATTCTCGCTATCGCGTCGGAGGGAATTGCAGCAAGCTTCGCATTTAGCTCGAACGAAGTCAGCAGTCTTTTGTACTCTGACTATTGTTGGAACCACGGTTGACATTTGAGTGCGGCACAATATGTGACAATCGGTGACTCCCCCCTGTGGCACCTTTTGTGTCGGATGTAGGTGTCGTGGTAATTGCCTGGCAATCTCGCATTAATCTGAATCGGCGAGAGTGTCGTCACGAATGACTCGCTCCTACCCGGAACAATCCGCTCGACTCCGGATGGAGCCATCGTGAAAGGGGTCCTCAAATGAAAACCCCAGGGTTACTTTGTTTGTTGATATCAGCCGCAGCGTTTTCGGTCATTTACTTTGACGACTTGCAGGTGAAGGTGCTTTAAGCTGTTCCATTGCGCTCTCACCCCTGATCCTTCTCGCAATAGTCTAAGGAAGAAAGGAGACATCGTATGAAGTGGGTCACACGAGAGCATGTAAAGGTCGACAGGGTCGCCTGCCCTTGGCTGATCAAGAAGTTTATTGATCCTCAAGCGGAGTTCAGGTTCGTACCGTCAACCAGAGTTAGGGAAGTGGCCGTCGACGAAGGGGCGATCCCATTTGATGTGCCGGATGTTGAGCTTGGCCACCATGACGGCAAGTGCAGCTTTGAAGCCCTCGTGGAAAAGTACCGCATCGACGATCCGGCCATCCGGTTGCTGGCCAAGATCGTACATGGAGCTGACGTTTCTCATGATCTGTATGGAAGGCCAGAAGCGCCGGGTCTGAAAGCCATTGCCATCGGATTCGGCTTGATCGGATTGAATGATGACCGCGAGATTTTGGAGCGAGAGTTCATCGTCTATGACGCGCTGTACGCGTATTGCCAAAAGGAAGAAGAATCTGCTGGCACGAAGGAGTCCCGTTGACAGAAATCAAGCTCGGCCTTCAGGGCGCCGAAGTCAAGCTGGTCAGCATTAGCAAGCGAGTGGAGAAACGCGCGCTGATCGACCGCGTGTCGCTCACAGTACCGGCGGGCGGGCTCCTGGCACTCTTCGTTCAAAGACGCCCTTCCGCATATTTTCGAGCGATTCTACAGGGTGGATAAGGCACGTTCGCGCCAGATGGGGGGAGCCGGGCTTGGCTTGTCGATCGTGCAGGCGATCTGTACCGCGCATGGCGGCGAAGTACTGCGGAGCCCAGTCGGTTGCCCGGCGGAAGTGATCCTCTGCACGCGTCAGGTTGTGGTCCTTCAGTTGTTTCAGGCCCTTTTCGTATTCTTCGCGTGCCGCGGTCGGCAGCGAGAGTTCGTCTGCGGGGACCTGGAACATGCCAGGCCTCCGTCGTTGTGCAGCCAGCGGGACCCGGACCTCGATCCGTCCATTCTTGTCCGCCAGGCTGGGACCGACTTCGACAGTGCGCCGGACACGCGCGATCCGCGGCATGTATACCGTCAGTAGATACGTCCCTGTTGGAATGCCCTTGTACCTGAACTTCCCCCACTTGTGCGGAACCGCGGAAAGTTCTTTTCCTGCCCAGGAGCCTGACAAAGCCTGCAATTGGATTGAAACCCGACTGGTATCTACTGATAGACCTCCCTCGGGGACGACCACTCCTCTCACTTCAAAGGAATTCCGTTCTGCGCTCCGTCCCTCCCTCAATCCCACGGAGAGGAGGACCAAAAGAAACGCAAGGAGTTGGACTTTTCGCGGCATCGATCCCGTTTCACCCCATGTGCCTCTACCATCGACGCCTCCGGCAAGCTTGAATCAGGGCATCATACTGATTTGGCCGTAATGCATGACCGGGATCGAAGTCATGATTCCCTGGCTTACAAGCAGACCCAGGGCCACCACCCCATCGTCGTTCGTGCTGATCTCCATGAATCCCTGCATCCCCAAAGGTAATGCGTTGCCGAACAACTCGGTGCTGAACTTTGCGATTTGATTTCCCGCGGCTAACGACAGTGGAGTGGTTGCAAGCACGTTGCCGTTCACGTCCTTTAGCCTGAGCTGGACATTGACGGTCGTGGTGCTTGTATTCACGATCGCCACTCCGGTGTAAAGATCCTGTCCCGACTCAACAGCCATTAGCGAGGTTTTGAAGCGGCCCATCTCATACATGCTGGGGATTACGCCGACGCGCGATTGCGCTTGTGATGCGTCTCTATAGGTATAAAAGACCGTAGCCATGATTCGGGCGCCGCGACTCATCTGGAGCCCGTCCATCATTCCCAAGCTGGAAGCACTTGGATTATCGTCCACAGCGATCAGTGCCCAGCCAGGCGTATCGGCTCCGGCAAAGCCAAGATCAAAAGAAGCCGTTTGTGATGGATCAAGAGAAAAAGCATACTCCGGCGCAGGACTTCCCCCGTTGACGCCCACCGAGAGTTGGCTGCCATCCTGTTTGTAGAAATACATCTTTCCGGTGGTCTTGAGATTCTGCGGCGTGACCCAGTTCATCTGCTGCGCGTTAGCCATACTCAGGAGCAAAATACTGGTCGTGTAGTGTTGACCAACGGCAATTTGCGGCAGGACGAGGTTCTGGTTCATCTCATGTCCCCCGTAGCCGATGAAGCTGGGCAGAGTTCCCGACCCCATCATTCCCGACCCTTGGGCGAGAACTACAGGCGAAGACGCGAAAACCAGGAAGATCGTTCCTGGCAACGTCAGTCTGCAACTATTCATACACTCTCCCTTTCGTGGTATCCAAACCTTCGCAATTCCGATGCCACTGAGGCGCATAAGCGAATGTTGCAGTTGTGCCGACTCATGACACCGAGTAGCGCATATCACCCAGCTTACAGGTGCATATTACTCGACACTGGCCTGTGGGGTACTATGGATCGTGCCCACCTGAACATGTCCCAAGGTCAATCCTTCGGGATCTTGTCCTTTACTGCTGCCAAGTCCTGGGACCATCCGAGTGACAACTGGCGGTGGCACCGGGGTCCACTCAATTCTCCGTCAGGACTGTTTGAAATGGTACATAGCTGTTGAAAAACCAACACATGGGTCTGTACCAAGCGGAGATTTAGGAAGTGCATCCCGGGTTGCTACTTCCTGCTATGCACTTCTTTAACAAGGGCATGCAGTCATTTCGATGTGAAGCAGGCCTGGTTGCATGATTTGGCACAACAGTTGCACTGCTAGAGTCAGCTTGAGAAGGAATGAGATGTGATGTTCTTACGAAGAATGAACCTTGCCATTTTGCTCGTCTTCGTTGCGTTGCTTTTTCCAGGAGTTCCCATACAGTGCAAGGCATCCTGCACCATGGCGACCAAGCTCGTGAAGGCTTCCGTATCCTCCGTCTCACACTGCTGCAAGAACGAACAAGTCACCAGCGAGGTTCAGCGCGAAGTCCCCACAATACGTGGTTCTCATGCAAGCTGTTGTATATCAGGAACTCCCATTCCTTCAGGCACCACAGAAGCGCGCAACGTGGAACGCACGAATTTCGAAACGCGGGCGTCAGATAATGCAGCTGTGTCATCTGATCCATGGGCTCATTCAAATGCTACTTCGTTGACACAGTCAGATGTCTCCCCGCCGGGCACGACCATTCCCTCGATTCTCGTTCGAATTACCCTTCTTCGTATTTGATCCAATCCAACTTAATCATCCAGGGTCCGACTCTGGAACAGGCTGTTTCAATCTCTCTGCCTATTTGAGCTCCCGGACATGCCACTTGATGTCCGGATTTCGAGAGACTAATCATTTGGGAATACGAATCCTTTACCATCAGCTCCAATTGAACTGAGGCAAAGTATGCAATACAGAAAGGCAGACCGCGCACGGCGACGCCATTCAGTTGTACGAGAACTTTGGGTTTTCATCGCCCTGGCATTCATTCTCCCCGCGAGCATAGCCCATGCTGAAGACCTCGATCACCTCGTCCAATTACTGCTCGAAAAGAATCCAGCCATCCTTGCTGCCCGACGCTCCGTCGACGCCAGGAAGGCGATGGTGACGTCCGCGCGAACCTTGCCGGATCCCAGCGTTACGTTTGAGACCATGGGAAACCTTTTGCCGCCCACGGTGATGGCCGGCGACCCCTCCAGCGCCCGCGTGCTGACCTTCTCGCAGGAAATCCCATTCCCGGGGAAGCTGAATCTGCTGGGGCAGATCGCCTCGGCTGAAGCGGATGCCGAAGCCTGGAAATACGAAGAGGTTCGCCGTGAAACGATCGCCGAGCTGAAAATGGCCTACTACGACCTGTACCTGGCGCAGAAGCTCACGGATGTCGTTGAGAAATCCAAGGATCTGCTGACCCAGTTCGCCGAGATAAGCGAGGCGCGGTACAAAGTTGGGGAAGGGGCACAACAGGATGTGATCAAATCTCAAGTGGAAATCTCCCGCCTTCTGGACCGCCTCGCTACTCTGCAACGCGAAAAAAATGCGGCACTCGCCCGGATAAATACACTCCTCTATCGCGCGCCCGACACGCCGATAGATCGAGTGCCGGACATCCCGAAGCCCAGGTTTGCCTGGAGCCTCGAAGATCTCTATCGCAAAGCCAGTGATAACAATCCGCTCGTCAGAATGAACCGCAAGGAGATCGACCGTGGTGAGCTGAGCGTCGCGCTGGCCAAGAAATCCTTCTATCCCGACTTCGAAGTGGGATTTTCATATTACAACCGCCGGGATCTGCCGGAAATGTATGGGCTGATGTTCAAGGCCAAGATACCCCTGTATTTCTGGCGCAAGCAACGGCCCGAGCTCGAGTCCGCGACTGCGAGCCTTCTGGGACAACGCCGCCAGTACGACAACACACTCAGCACGCTATATTTCAGCTTAAAAGATCCCTATTTGAAGACGAGCACCGACGCGAACCTGCTGGAACTCTACGGAGGTGCGATTGTCCCTCAAGCAACACTGGCTCTGGAATCCTCGATCTCGAGTTACCGGGTGGGGAAGGTTGATTTCCTGTCGCTCCTGAGCAATCAGCAAACGGTCCTCGAATACGAGATGAAGTATTACGAGGTATTGGCGGACTACTACAAGGCGCTGGTCACATTGGAATCGCTGACCGGGGAGGTACTGACACCTTAATTGCGTGGCATCCGATTTCGCCACGAAGTCGCAGAGCAAACGGAGGCTTTTATGTCATCAGATGAAATTAAACCAACCCCAGTTCCCGGCACACCGGAGAAACCCGCGCCAGCGCCGACTCGGGCAACACCGGTGACACCTGCACCAGCGCCGACCTCGGCAGTATCCGAGACACAAGCTCCGTCGCTGCCTCCCGCAACACCCGAGACTGCCGCACCATCGCGTGCTCCCCAAGCCCCGAAGTCTCGTTCACAGCGAGGATGGTGGATCGGCGGTTTCCTGATCATTCTGGCGATTGCTCTCGGTGAGGCCGTCATTATCCTTCGCCAGGGGATGTTAAAGCCAGCTCCCGCTCCGAGCGCGGCAGGCGAGAGGAAGATCCTCTTCTGGCAGGACCCCATGCATCCGGCCTACAAATCCGACAAGCCCGGCAAGGCGCCGGACTGCGGAATGGACTTGGTGCCTGTCTATGAGGAGGCCGGGACGCCGAAGGCAGCCGGCGGGGAGCGAAAGATTCTCTACTGGCAGGATCCCATGAATCCACAGCACAGGTCAGACAAGCCCGGCAAGGCGCCTGATGGTATGGACTTTGTCCCAGTTTATGCGGAGGAGCCAGGGATTGAAGGGCAGCCGCCTGAAGGAGGATTTCGGATAAACGCCGAAAAGCAACAGCTCATCGGCGTGCAGTACGGCGAGGTCACGCAGCAACAGCTCACCAGAACAATCCGGGCCGTGGCGCGCCTGACGTATGACGAGACACGAATCATCCGAATTCATTCCAAGATCGAGGGCTGGGTCGACCGGGTTTACGTTGATTTCACCGGCCAGCTGGTCAAAAAGAACCAGCCGCTGCTGAGCGTCTACAGCCCGGAGCTGGTGGCCACGCAGGATGAATATCTGCTGGCGCTGCGGGCGCAGGACAGGCTCGGCGACAGCTCGTTCAAGGAGGTGGCAAACGGGGCCAACTCACTGCTGGAAGCGGCTCGCAGACGCCTGGAACTGTGGGATATCACGGATCAGCAGATAGCGGAAATTCAGAAGAACAACAAGCCCATCAAGGCGCTTACTCTTTACTCTACCGCGGACGGATTTGTCCTCGCTCGCAATGCCTATGAGAGGCAGAGAATTACGCCGGAGACAGAACTGTATTCAATTGCTGATTTGTCCACGGTCTGGGCGATTGCGGATTTCTACGAATATGAGGTCCATGATGTCCAGATAGGGCAGAGGATAGTTCTGACCCTCTCTTCCTTTCCGGGGCGGAGTTATGTAGGCAGGGTCAACTACATGTACCCGCAGCTCGACAACACGACCCGCACCCTCAGGGTGCGGGCGGAGTTCCCCAACCCGGACTTCACGCTCAAACCGGATATGTATGCGAACGCGGAACTGAAGATTGACTATGGCCGCAGGCTGGCCGTCC
>DASQID010000614.1:0-26370 GCA_035631775.1 Acidobacteriota bacterium | reverse complement strand
AGCACTTTTCTTCAAATCAAAATGTGAAGAAATTCTTGCGCGAGCCCTAAGCTCACATGAAGGCTTTGATCAGCTCGGTCTGCAGAGACTTCAGGCTGGAGTGGGCCTGGTCGAGTTCGGCGATCTTGCTCTCCAGGGCGTGAACCAGCGCCCGCTTTTCCAGACCATTTTTCACCACCATCAGCAATTTGTCGTTATCCCATGGCTTCTCGATGTATTGATAGAGACCCACCGAGTTGATCGCCCTGATCGCATTCTCCTTGTCGGCGTATCCCGTGAGCAGCACGCGTATCGCCTGCGGCTGCGTCTCCTTGAACGTGGAAAGAAAGGTGATGCCATCCATCTCGGGCATCAGGTAGTCGGTGATGACCAGGTCCACCGCGGCACTGTGTGCAGCAGCCAGAGCCTCCTTTGGAGAGGTGTGCGCGATGACTTGATAGGTTGTCTGCAGCCGAAACAGGTTGCGCAGCGAGATCGTAACTATCTCCTCATCATCGACGATCAGGACGGTCGGTCGATAATCATCGGTCATTTGTCTTCCTTTCATGAGTTTGACGAATGGGAAGAACTATCGTGAAGGTTGCGCCATTCCCCTCGCTGCTCTCGACGTTGATGCTGCCGCCGTGTTGCTGCACTATCCTGCGACTAATCGCAAGTCCGAGTCCTGTCCCTCCGGCCTCGCCCTTGGTGGTAAAGCCGGGGTCGAATATCCTGGACTGCAATTCCGACGGAATGCCCTTTCCCGTGTCGCGCATGGCGATCCGCACGGTGTCCCCCTCCCGGCAGGTACGGATACTGATTACACCCTCCCCATCGATGCCTTGAACCGCGTTGACCAAGACGTTCAGGAACACGTGGCTCAAGCGGCCGGGATTGCACTCAATTGCGGGCAAAACACCATAGTCTTTGGTCAATCGGATCCGGTTTCTGAAGGCATGCGCGAGCAACGCAAGAGAGTTGTCGATTTCCGCGTGAATGTCCGCCCGGACAAACACAGGTTCTTCAGAACGCGCGGAACTACGCAGACTCTGCATGATGCCGGAGATGCGCTCACATGCCATCCGGTTGGTCCTGATGGCAGCGTCGACGATGGAAAACAGCTCCCCGATGTCTCCACCGGCACGGCCTTCGGCTCGACCGGAGCCGATCAATTCTCGCAGACGTCCGATGGCGTGCGACAGAGTCTCGCTATTACTTTGGAGACTGGCCAGCGGCGTGTTGATTTCATGTGCAACCTCGGCTATCAGGCTGCCCAGCGCAGCCAGTCTTTCCACGCGCTCCAGATGAGACTGTGCCATCCGAAGCTGAGCCTGTGACTCCTCCAGCCGCTGTTCCAGCTCCTTGAGACCGGTCGCGTCTTGTGGCTCTTTGGGCATCTGGCTGTCTTTTCTCTCGTGCATCCGGACTATCTTTCTATCACGGCGGCAATTCTGCGCAAACGCTGGGCCAGATGTTTGAATAGCGCTGCTACCATCTCGACATGGTCCGAAAGAACCTCGTAAAAGTCCTCGCGCGGAACAAACAGCAGACGCGATTCCTCTGCTGCTTCAGCCGTCGTCAGGCGAGGCTCGTCGTCGAAGAGTGCCCAGACCCCGAACGCACCGTTTGGCGCAATGCGGTCGATCTCTTCTCCCGTCCGCCGCATGAGAACGGAACCGGAGACGACGACATAAAGGCCGTCCGGCGCATCGCCCTCGGCGTAGAGAACTCGTCCCGGAGGCACCACGGTTTCTGCAGTTATCGCGGCCAGATAGGAAAGATGTTCCGAAGTGACTCGCGCAAAGAGGTCGACGTTTTGCAGCAGCAGAACTCTTTCAAGGGTGGTCAGCATGAAGGTAGCCGTCCGCTTTTGTTAATCCTGCCATTTTTGCGGCCCAATCAGCCGTTTCCCGGATGAGGGGATTTGTATCTTCCGCCATCTGCCGGCAGAGATCAGTCAGTCCCGCGATTCGATCCGCTCCGATTGTGTGCAAAGCACATGCCTTGAGCCATGAGTCGGGTTGCCGCAATATTGTATGCAGTGCATCCTCACGATCCGGAATCCCGACTCCGAAAAGGCGGGATGCGCGACCAAGCAGCCGCTCTGTCGATTCTTCCTCCAGCAGGGGTAGAATAATCGATTTCAGGCTGTTACTGAGGACATTGTCCAGGAATTCGATTGCGGAGGAACGCATCTGCGGGCGAGATCCCTTCAACGCGGCGTATGCGAAATAGATGTCTTTCTGGGGGTACTCGAGGCCAAGAAGCCTGAAAATCATCTCGAGCTGCATCCCGAGCCGCTCCTGCAGGGCCCTACCGAGCAGACCGCTTCCATCCCCGCCGGTCTTGCATCCAAGAGACTCGCAAAGCGCAAGGCCCTCGTAATAAGCCATGGTCTGTGCGATGACGTGCACTGTAACGAGTCTCTGTTTCGCGGGCAATTCGGGCTTGCGCGCGTGAACGCGACTCAATCCTTTTACCACCTGATACTTCAGGTTGAAATCCTCGGCATTCAGGTTTTCCAAAAGCACATCGGCCGCAGCCGCGGTCTGCAATTGACTGAGAACCCAGGGGACCTCGCGACGGAGGGCAAGGTCGCGCTTCTCGTCGCTCAGAACCGCGCCAAGTTCGGCAGTGATCTGAGATCCGAACAATACGAGGGCCTGACGGGAAGCAGCGCGGAGTGCGCGTCGGGCCAGCATGGGCAGGATTTCAGGAAGCAGATCCATGTGACCCGCGCCGCCGGCAGCAAGAGCCGCTGCCCCAGCTATCTCAGGTCGATGATCGCGCAGAAATTCCCTTAGCACAGAAACGGCATCCGGCGCAGGCAACTGCGCCGCCAACCGGGCTGCCGCTTCGCGCGCCTGGATTGATCCCGAGCCTTCAAGAGTCATCAGATTCCGGACCAGATCCATCGAAGGTCTGAAGGCTGATGAGGGCTGATTGGAAGCGCATCGCGCGGCAGCAAGACGGATGTCCGGGTTTTCGTGGGTCAGAAGTGACGAAAGGCGCTCGGCCGTCTTTGACAGATCGTGCGAGCACAGATATTCGACCGCCGCAAGGCGAACGCCGGCTGACGCATCTGAAAACAGGCGTTCTGCCTCGGCATCATGATTTCCTGGGAGAGCCGACAGGGTGCGCGCGGCTTCCTCGCGAACGAGCGCCGAGGGATGTCTCAAGAGGGGCAGCAGTTGAGCCGAAAAATCAAAACCACGTGCGGATTGAAGAAGACCGAGAGAGTAGAGGATCTGCCGCTCCTGACTGCTTTCGAGTGCGGAGACCAAAAGCTTAAGAGAGGCGGGATCGGTCACGTAACGGCGGATTTCGGTGAGATCTACCTCGCGGCGCGCCAGCTGCCGGCGGAATTCATTGACATAGGCTTTGCGCAGCTGAAAACCAACGATGAGGGACGCGCCCGTGAGTACAATCGCCGCGGCTGCGGTTCCGCGCAGTTCCGTAAAGCTTAGAATTACTAGAGCAGCAATGGCACGGCCAAAGCGATCGACGAAGACGTCCACAAACAGCTTCATTCTCTTGCGGGATGCCGGCGAGAGCGGCAGGTAGAGCAACTCGAATCCTGCGCGATTCACAGAATAGCGGAAAACATTGTTGCTGCCGAGCGCCAGCGACGTGGTCAGTAACGAAGGGACGAACATCACACCGAGCGAAGCAAGCATGAGACTGCCCGGGAGAAAGAGAATGGCTGTGCCAATTCCCATCCGGCTCACTACGATGCCGGTGATTGACACTTGCAGAATGACGCCAATTGAATTTGTCCAGAAATAGAACCGGCCCCAATATTGATCGATGCTCGCCTCCCTCTCCGCCTTGCTGACCCCGGCGTATGCGGCATCGAGCGAGTTGTTCAGTTGCCATTCCGCTATCTGCGAAGCCACGAGCGTCAGGAAAACTAAGAGCACCATCAAGCCAAGATGCCGGGAGCCGAAGATCAGCCGAAAGAGATCCGCTAGCCGTTCACGCGGCTCTTCATACTTGCGAGTTTGGCCGGTCAGATCTTCCTGCGGCCGTCGAAATCGCCAGGCGATCTGAGCAAGCAGGATCATGCCGAGGCAAATACTGACACAGATGAGAAGTCTTGCGTCGACTGAGAGGTTCTTGGAGAGGTAGCCCGGTATGAGGGAGCCAGCCATGGACCCTGTGATGGCGCCCGCACCGAGGAGGGCATACAGACGTTTCGCCTGGCGATTGTCATAAAGATAGCCTGCGAACAGCCAGAACTGGGCCACCGTCATGACGGAGATTATTTGCAGGTAGATAAACCATATATACGGCAGAAAAGGCACTGCTCTCCCCATGGCCCACCGAAAACCAAACAGAGTCCCGACGACTCCAAGGTTCGTCAGCGTCAGGAGAGAGATGACCGACAGTCGGCGGCTGAATTTGAATATCAGTGTGGTCAAGGTCCCGGCGAATACAGCGGTAAGAATGTAGGCGTAGGGTAAGGACGTGGAGGGCAGATTCTTGAGGAAGAACGATGAGCGCATCGGTTTGAGGATGTAGTAGAAGGTCAAGGCGCTAAAGATGTAGAGAAACATCAGCGCGGTAATCAAACCTTCACCGGGCTTTATGTGGAGGATTCTTCCCATTCGCTTCAGCATCGAACTCCTCCGAGTGCTACGGCCGTGGGCGCCTGGCTACATAATTGCCGATCAGCCCCCCAAGAACACCTCCCACGAGAATATCCGAAGGGAAATGTTTGCGGGCGCCCCAACGCGAGAGACTGACGATGGAGGCTACACTGTAAGATGTTATGGCCAGCCACCTTGGGCATTCACGGTTGCGTGCCACCGCTGTTGCCACGGCCCAGCTGTCCATGGCGTGTCCGGAAGGAAAGCTGACGCCCCCTACCCAAAATCTGCCCTGACCGTTGTTTTGATCGGGACGCTCTCTGGCCGTCATCCCCTTGATGGCATAGTTCACGATCACCGAATCGACAAAGGCCTCCGCAGACAGTCGCCCCATCTTGACCACCTCAGGCTCATGCTTGGCCCAACCGGCAATCATGACCCCTCCAACCAGCCCGCCCAGGGTGTAGACTGCTCCCGCGTTGGAGACTCTACCCGACCAGCGGACCTGGTCCGGCGTGTTAGGCAGCAACCTGGCTGCTCTTTCATCGGTGGCAATCAGACCGGCCGTGGCGGCGGCGAGCGGCAACACGATTGTGAATAACTGTCGCCGCTTTATTCGTGACGGGCTGGTCCAGATTGCCTTTTGGTCCGCCCAGATATCGCGGAGGAATATTGCGGGGGGGGAGTGATGCGCCTGCTGGGAGGCAGACTGCGGGGAGGAAGCGCCAGGAACCGGAAACTCATTCCGCCGTGTGCGGGGCGCTTCCTCCGCCCGAATGGACTGGAACACCAACAGGAACAGGGTGAATTGGAGCGCGTAAATCCGCCGTCTTTTCATAGGAAGGTGGCTTACCATCCCCTTTCGACGCCCACGACTTCAGCCGCATCGCCCCTCTTGCGGAGGTAGACCGTCGCCGCCATCCGCTCGTTCCCCTCGGCATGAAACCGGGCCGCAAAGTAGCTGCCGTCTTGGGAGCGCGCAAACTCACGAGGCAGGCGGAGGGAAGATTCCGTTTGCAGAGAAACGTGGGACCCGTTCTCGTTGTCGAACCGAGACCACGACAACTGTAGCTGGACAGGTTTTCTGAACTCGTATTTCACTGCCAGATCTTCGAAGCGCAGCTCACCATCTCTGACCGCGAACGAGTCTAACGGGAGCACCTTTGCAAAATAGGTCTTGCCGATTGTGTCGCGCCTCTGAGCCAAGGTCTTGGTGAGGTAATCAATCACGCGCGGGTCGCTGTACTCGCCGGTTTCGACAAGGGCACGGATGTCCTCATCGGTGAACGCCATTACGATCCTTGCAGCCCAGTACTCGTCATCCGGCTGACGGTTGAGAAATGCCGGGTTCGGGTAGTTGGGCTTCCACCTGTCAGGATCAAAGACCTGCGATTCGATGCGACCGATGGCCTTCGGCTTCTGGTAATCGGCCCGCTCCCAGCGCGGCGAATACAATCCGAGCCCGAGCGCCGACCTGAGCGCGCGCCCTGCCGTGGGAATCTGGTAGTCATTTCCAAAGCGTGCATCCTTGGGCGCGTCACCGTCACTGCCCAGCGCGGAACCGAAATCAATCAAGTGATGGCGGACATATGAAATATCGCCCTCCTTGATGATCGAATTGTGGGAATTTGCCGCTTTTGTATCGGTATGATTGAACCACGCACAGAACACAAACAAGCCGCGCAGGTCCCTGCGACGCTCGTGGGGAACCGTGTCGTTCGGGTCGTCCGAGCGTGTCCCTTCATAACGGAACGGACCCAGGGGTGTGCCTTCGATGTTCAAACTCGCCACCACACGGAAAGAACCATCTGGGAGGAGAGGGACCTTTGCCAGTATGTCATAAAGATCTTTGGCCACAAGTTCGCGCTCTACGCCCCCAATCCCCTGAATTTTTGCGTCCTTGGCGATGGACCACTCAGATCGCCGGATCTTGACGATGTAGTTCTCCGGCGTGTTGTAGCCGATGGCATAAAAGAGCTTGGACCCTATGACGTCCGCGCCGCTGGCCAGTTCGGGGCTGTCGATCGGATCGGGTTTAACATGATAGCGGCGCCCCTTGGCATCCTTCATCTTGAATCCGGGAGTAATCCCTTCGGTTTTCGCGCCGGTGATTACGAAAGGCGGCTGGGGAACATTTTCGTTGCCCGGACCTCGCTTCAGTTGCTCCCGGGTCATTCGAATCCGGCCATGCCGGTTGGTGAACCAGGCACTGTCGGGGACTTCACCAAGCGTGTTGATCGCCTCGGCGCGGGCGGCAGGTCGCGGGTTTTGCCTACGCGTCTGATAGAAGTAGTCGAATAATGCGTTGATTTTGACTGCCTTGAGTTCGCCGACTGAAATCTGCTTCGGAACCGCTTGAATGGGATCGTCAGGATAAAACTTGCGCGTTTGAGCAATCCCGGCGGCGAGGAAAAGGAGAGCCAGCGCAGCGGTCAGAAAACGTGATCGAAGGTGATCCATAATCCGAACCCCTCATGGCTGAAGGCCGTGTCGATGCGAAAGACCACGGCACGTCTGGTCTTGAATCGAAGCCCGAATCCCAGGTCGCTCTCGAGATGCTTCAGGTCGAAATCGCTGTCCCGATGAAATACCTTTCCGGCATCTGCAAACAGAGCCATATCCATCAGAGTGAAGATCTCCCAGCGGTACTCCGCGTTCATCAAGAACATATTGTTGTCGTAGAACCGGAACCGCCGATAGCCTCGCAGGTCGGAGGTTCCTCCCAAAGTCGGCTGCATATAAAAAGGAATCATTTGGCCGGAGTCGGGGTACGAAAGGACGGATTTCGCGCGCAGTGCGATCACTCTCTTTTGATTTAGGAATGGGACGTATTGCTCGATGGACCCCTCGACCTGCCGGAAGGAGTATTGGTCGAATTTCCGGTCGCTGAATATATTGAGCTTTGCCAAAAAATGGGTGCCTCTGTGCGGATCTTTGGGTCTGTCGCGCGAATCGAATTCGAGGAAAGGTCCTGCCCGCAGGTAATTCGCCTGCTTGTCAATGCCGGGGGCGACCGAAGGAGGGAAGAGTTCTTCCGTCGATATGAATGCGGCCTCCATCCCCGGGCCGACATTGATCCATTGATAGCCGCCCGTAAAACCGAGGCTTAAGTAACGTCGGATAGGCCTGAATGCCAAAGAGACATCGAAAGTACTCTCCTCGCGGCGGTAATCGCTTCGGCTCCCTTTTAGGGAATCAGGCCCGGGTCCATAGTACCCCACCGAGTTCGCGTCGAGGTGTCGCCCGTAGATGCCAACACCGAGGAATCGCCGGGCCAGATACGGGAATTGCAGCTCGGTGTCCACCAGGTACCAGAGCTTGGCCGATCCGATGGCGGCCACTCGGAAAAGCATTTGTCCCTTCGCCAGATCGGGTCGGAAGTATTCAGGACCCAGTCCGAAGCCCGAGCCGCTGGGCAACCCCCCAAACCGGATCCGCAACCCCGTGATTCCGCCGAGTGGGCGCCGCAATGGATTCTCACCGAGATACTTGGTGAAGGCCTGCTCCGGCCGGCTCGCTTGTTCCGGACGAAGCTTACGGGCTTTTTCCTCTTGCTGCTTCTCAAGGGACTCCGTGCGTGTGGCAGCTTGTGACGAGGATCCCTCCTGTGCCATGGCGACTGACGATACAGCCCAGGCCAAGGTCAGTTGCCCGGCCAGACAGATCAAACGGGTGTGTCTCCAACCGTTCATCTTGGACCCCCAGTGGAAGTAGGTTTCCTGGGCTCCCATGAATCGGGAGTAGTCGAAGCTGCGGAAGAGTCTAGGTAAACCTGACGCCGATTATGAAACTATTAGTACAAAAAGCAAGCTGAAACTCGCGATTGCAGATTTGGCTATGGCCGAATTTGCCCTCGAAAGTTTGAACACCAAACAATAGTCAATATAGGCCGAGACTTGACATTCGACATGATGCGAGTGATTACAGCTCTTGGATTACGGATAGAAAAGCCACTTCAGTCAATCCGCAATTCGCAAGCCGTAACCCGCAATTGAGAGGGGGTTTCAAGTATTCATCGAAATGACAAAGTAGGATAATGCCCGTATGAACCCCTACCTCAACCGGGTCATGATCCAGGACCCGAATCAATTCTTCGGACGCCGCTCTGAAATTCGCCGCATCCTGGCGCGACTCGGTGCCGATCGGCCACAAAGCATCTCGCTCGTGGGCGAGCGGCGCATGGGCAAATCCTCACTCCTGTATCATTTGACCTGCCGGGAGGTTCAGGAGAGGCATCTGCCCGACAGGTCGTCGCTGGTTATCGTCTTCCTGGATTTTCAGCAATTGCGCCAGATCACGGTCGCAGACTTTTTCGGCCTTCTTCTGGACGAGATCCGGCGCGCCTGCAGCGAGACCCTGGACACAGGCCCTCCCGGTTACCGGGCCTTCCAAAACCTGCTGGAAGCCTTTCGCCGTGAGAAAAGGAAGCTGATCCTCCTGTTTGATGAGTTTCAGGCGATCACCTCAAACCCCGCGTTCAGTGTGGAGTTCTACTCGTACCTGCGTTCCATGGCTAATAATTACGCGGTCGCATACCTGACCTCTTCCAACATCGAACTGCAGCGCCTGTGCTACTCCTCTAATATCTCCGACTCTCCCTTCTTCAATATCTTCAGCAACTTTTACTTGAAAACCTTCGAGAGGGAGGAAGCTTGCGACCTCATCTGCAGACCATCAAGCGAACAGGAGCTCCCCCTGCGTACGTATGCGGATGAGATCATCGACATCGCCGGCCTCTTCCCGTTTTATCTGCAAATCGTCTGCTCGATATATTTCGACTGGCTCAAGGGTAATCCCGGCCTGGAACCGGATAGAGAGGAGATCAAGTCCCGGTTTGTGGAAGAAGCGGCGCCGCATTTCGATTACTTCTGGGAACATGCTGCGCCGGAATGCCAGGCATTGCTGGAGAGGCTCGCCTGTGGGGAGCAGCCCAATCCGGAGGAGGTCCACATCTGCCAAAGCCTTCAGCGCAAGGGTTACCTGCTTGGGGAGCAGCAACGCCTTAGGCTTTTCTCGCCCATCTTCGCCGATCACATACGCATGCTCGCAAGTGCACCGGCGCGGGCAATACGCGCGCACTCCGCGGGAGGTTCCGTGGGGAATCCAGCCATCGGCCCGGGTGTCCGAGTACACCAATATCAAATTCTGCGCAAGGCCGGCGAAGGGGGCATGGGAGTTGTTTATGAGGCCGAGGATACGGAACTGAATCGGGTGGTTGCGTTGAAGTTCATCAAACCGTCTCTGGTGCAGGATGAGATGCCTCGGAGGAGGTTCCTCCAGGAGGCCCGCTCAGCCGGCTCCCTGAGCCATCCGGCGATTGCCTCCGTCTTCGAGTTGTTCGAATATGGCAAGAATCTCGGGCTTGCGTTGGAATGGATCAACGGTTCAACCCTGAAGCAGCGCATACTCAAGGAAGGCAGGGTCAACCTGTTCCGACTGCTGGCCTGGATGGTGCAGGCATTGGATGGTTTGGAGGAGGCGCACAAACACGGAATAGTTCATCGCGACATCAATACCTCCAATCTGATGCTCACCCTGGATGATCGAATCAAGATCGTGGATTTCGGCCTGGCGCGCTCAACCGGTCTCGAGATGGACAAGACGCGGACCGCCATGACGGTGGCCGGGGCTCTGATGGGCACCATCGATTATATGTCACCCGAGCAAGCACAGGGCATTCCGGCAGACGCCCGCAGCGATCTGTATTCACTCGGAGTGGTGTTTTTTGAGGGCCTCACCGGGACTCTTCCGTACGGAGGGGAATCCGCCGTCGCAAAACTCCAGGCCATCATCCACGTCCCCGTCCCTTCTCTGGATCCTTATGGCATCGAGCGTTCGATGTGCGTAGAGCCGGTTTTGACGAAGCTGCTGGCTAAATCTCCGGAGACGCGTCATTCCAGCGCGGCGGAGCTGAGAGAAGACCTGAAAAGGCTTCTGCCCTGATCCGCAGCGTTCCTTCGCGTACTTTGAATCTTTGCGGTCGGCCTGTAAGCGCAAACCGCCGAGACTCGAAGTACGCCAAGGATCTCGAAGATTAAGATTGGTTGCGGCTATGCGGCCCCAGGAAATTCTCGACAGATTTCCTGCCGAAGCCCTCAGGAGAGTTTTTTCTTCGAGCGGGCAATTTCCTTTTCAATCATGATATTCGGCCCGGAATACTCGGCTACCTTCCTGAAACAACTCTGGGCCTCGCTCTTCTCGCCGCGCTCTTCATGAATGAGCGCCATCTGATAGTACGCGAGCGGCCTGGTCTCAAGGTCACCCGGAGGTTCCTCGAGCGCCTTTTGAAACGCATTCAAGGCCAGGCTGTAGTCACGGAGCCGGACATAACTCTTGCCCGTTCTGAAGTGGATTTCCGCGGGACGGATTCCCGGCGCTTTGGCGGGCAAATCGCGGAGCAACTCCTGATATACCTGGACTGCGGCTTTCGGATCCCCTGCATTTTCATGGGCGACTGCAAGGCCGATGTCGGAGAGGAAGCTGCGCGGATACATCTGTCTCAAACGGGCGAAAATAGAGACAGCGCGTTGCGGATCGCCTCTCCAACCCTCGAGAAGCGCCATGACGACCAGGGCATCCGTAGCCCTGTAAACCCCTCTTTCCGAAACAGACTGGAGCCGTGCGAGGGCGCCCTTCTTGTCGCCCCTCAGGCCCAATAGCAGAGCCAAAAATCGAAGTCCCCAGTTCGCGGTACCCACAACATATTCGGGAACCGCAATGCTCGTGTTTGCATCGATCAGGTTTGGATCCAACTGCAAGACTTCCTTGTGGATGTTGCTGGCCTTCTTAGCATAGGACGTTGCGGCTCCCTGGCGCCGGTGAAGCGTCAAAGCCTCTATCGAAAGGTTCTCATAAGACAAGCCTTTGAAATACAAAGCCAGGACGTCCCGGGGATTCTTGGCTAATAGCTTTTCACAGACCTCCTGAAGAATCTTGTTGGCCTGGGCAAAGTGCTCTTGTTGTCGAGTAATTGACTTTGACGACGGGACGCCGCTGCCGAAAGGGGTGGGAATGCCGTACTCGTAAACAGCCAGATTCTTGGAGGCGAAAAGAAGCTCATGCCAGGCTGTGACTGCCAGCATCCCATAACCCACGGGGCTCTCCGGATGTTCAGTCCTCAGCTGGTCGAATATCTTCTGAGCTTGGGCATAGTCCAACTCATAGATAGCTTCCAACCCTGCCCGTACGCGTTCCCGGTGGAGATTGTCCGTGTCGGCGGCGAGAAGCCTGGTGCAGAAAATCAGAAAAAAGAAGAGAATAGGTGATCGTTTCATCGCAGATACCCTGGCGCAGATTGGTAGGAGGCGCGAAGACGATTTGCTCGATCTCCTGGTGCCGCTATTTTACGCCTGGCCGCGGGAACAGCGACAATAGAAAAATCGAGGACGCAATTTAAGCTATGTTGACCCAAAGGTTGATCACGCTCTCCCTACTTTTGATCTTCCTTGTAGAAGCCTCAGCCGAATTAGTCCTCGTCTGGAGTGAGAATCTCAGAATCTCAGAGACGTGGTTTCCCCTGGTTCTCCTCATCATTGGCTCGGCCGCGTTGTTCCTGGGAAGAGGGCAGCGTTCGACTCCGGTTCTCTGCCTGTTGCTGGCATCGATGGCTGTCCTGGTAAGCCGGGTGGATCCAACTGAATTCACGAGTATCGAATGGACCCAGAGATTCGGCGAAGTGTCCGGAGCTTCGCTTGGTTTCTTCTGGTCAGCGTTGCGGTGGCTGGTCGGATTTGCCTTCGTTCATTTCGCGTTCATATTCCCTGTGGAAGAACGCTTCTTGCGCCACCGCCCCGGCCGCGTGTTTCTCGTATACCTTCCCTACATTCTTCTGCTGGGTCTCGAACCCTTGCTGGGTGCGGAGAAGGGCCTCGGACCTCTCTCCTTGCTGCTGTGCCTGCCCGTGGGTGTGGCGATCCTCTTCCGCAAGTACCGGATCTCCATGACTCCGGCGGAAAAAAACCGGCTTCGCGTGGTCTTGATAGGGTGCCTGGCGGGAGCATTGCCTGCGGCCCTGGCCACATTATCCATGGTGCGAATGGAGGACAAGGCCGGCAGAGTGCAGGATCTCGGCCTCTTTATGTTCCCGCTCTTCCCGCTGGGACTCGTGGGAGCGGTCCTGGCGGAGAATTTTTCAGAAATAGGCAAGTCGCTGCAGCGGATGCTCACTTATTCGCTGGCTGCATCGGGAGCTGTCACGGCTTTCTTCCTTTGTTACTGGATGATCAGCCCGATTCTCGGGGATGCGAGCGGTAGAGCTGTGGACCCCCGCGTGCTCTCCGCGACGCTGGCCGTGCTCCTTACCTTTCCCTTGCTTCATTGGAGCGGCTCTTATATTTCCGCGCATTTTAATGCCCGGGACGAGTCTGAACCGGTCGCAGAAGCCGGCGAACTTCCTTTCAGGCCTATCGAGCCAAATCCATATATCGTCGGCAACCCGATACGTTCACCGGAAATGTTCTTTGGACGGGAAGAAGACTTCCAATTCATTCGGGCCAAGCTATGCGGCGAGCGGCATGGTTGCGTGATCGTTCTGTACGGCGAGAGGCGCACCGGAAAGACATCAATCCTGTATCAAATACTGAACGGCCGCCTGGGACCGGATTTTCTGCCGGTTTTCCTCGACATGCAGGGAATGGTCGTCCAGAGAGACGGCGAATTCCTGGATGGGCTCGCCGCCAAAATCCGCGACGTGATCACAATTCATTGCGGAAGTAAGGGAGTTACTCTTCCTGCAGCCGTCGACAGCTACCTGGACTTCAGCCACTTTATGGATTCGGCCTCCGGAATGACGGATAATCGCCGTCTGGTTCTTCTGATAGACGAGTATGAGCTGATTGAGACCAAGGTCAAGGATGCCAAGCTGGGTGCCGAGATTTTCGGTTATTTCAACAGCCTGCTTCTTCGTTACCCTCGTCTCAGTTTTGTGTTCACGGGTTCTAAGGACTTGGCTGTCAGCGGCGCATGGACCACTCTGCTCGAAAGGTCAATCTATCGGAAGATCAGTTTTCTGGCTCGTAAGGACGCGGAGGAACTCGTTCGTAACCCCCTGCAAGACAAAGCGCTCTTCACATCCGGCATGGTCAACGACTTGCTCAGGCTGACACATGGACACCCCTTCTTTACTCAAGCCGTTTGCCAAACCCTGGTTGAAGTACTCAACGAACTGCAGTCGAATATCGTGAGTAGAAATGCACTGGATGAAACCGTTCGCAGGATGCTGGAAAATCCGCCTCCACAGCTCTTCTATCAGTGGAAGATCTTCAGCGATCCGGAAAAGCTGGTGCTCTCAGCTCTCGCCACCCTGCTCAAAAAGCCCCAAGGTTATCAATCGTCCGACCGGGTGGAGAAGCTGCTGCGATCGTTGCCTCGCGAATACCCGCACCAGTTGGATGCGCCGATAATCCGGATGCATTTCGAGAGCTTGCGCGACGGATCCGTTCTGGATCGGGACCAGGCAGGCTACCGCTTTACCATGGATCTGATGCGCCTCTGGGTCCAGAGTGAGCACAATGTCTGGAAGGTTCTTAGTGAGGTCCGCCCGGGAAGCGGACAGAAGACAGTGCCGGCCAAATGACTGTATGGACCCATAAGCGTGAGAAACTGCCCAAGCGGCGTGGGAAGATTTGATTGTCACCGACCGTCAATCGTTTTCTTAACGAATAACCCGGGCTGACCCTCACGCTAATGACCGGTAGGGGGTTGTTGTGCAACCTCGATTGCAGGAGAAAGTGTAAGGCAGACTGACATCAAAGATGTAAGCTACGCCTTAGACTCAATCCTCTTGTCCCACCTGAGTTTGATCAATCCTGAATAGAGATTTCGAAATATGACTGTCGGTCTCCCTTGCAGTTTTCGGTGACGTGACTCTCGCCGTGCGGTAAGACTGGTGCAATCAACTTATACAAGGGCTTTAAACACAATGTCTTATAGCGAGACCGCACATCCTCCGAGATTTTGTCCCCATCGGGTGCTCGAATTGCTCGAGTGGGGTTAAGGATTGAACTATGTCCTGGACAATTGCTGCCCATCCACCTATGTTTTAGTAATAGCAAGTGCCCCCTCTGTGGTGTGTTTCCGGCAGCAACAATGGTTTGCCCGTGTATCGAAAGGAGAACTGCGAATGGTCCGACAGATGAAGTTGAATCTCAGCGGCAGGCTGATTCTGCTGCTGACCGTGACAGTGCTGCTCGCTCCAATTGCTTCTGTGAGTGCCCAAGACAGCGATCCCAACCACCTGAGCGGCGGGTGGGCGATCACAATTACCTTGCCGGATAATCCGCTTGGCTTGCCTACGACGGTTCAAATCCTGGGCAACTTCACCCAGGATGGGAGCTTTATTTTCTCCGACAGCCTCGGCAAGTTTGGCCCCGGCCTCACGCAAAGCCCTGGACATGGGCAATGGGCGAGGACAGCAAAGGGCGAGTTCACGCTCGATTCCTGGCACCTAGTGTTCGACAATGCAGGGCAATTCTTCGGTCTGTCGCGCGGGCAGGCGTCGATTAAGTTTGATCCGAAGGAAGGCAAGATCACAGGCACGAACTTCCTGCAGCTCATCCCCAACGTGGGCGGTCCTCTGCCCGGCCTACCCGGAAAGCTCGAAGGCCATAGGCTCGCGATCGAACCACCGCCGCCGACACCTTAGGTAGTTTCTGTCGCGAAGTCCTTTGCCGGGCAGAAAGCGCCCCGAAGGGGCGGCGGTCAATAGCCCCGGGCGTGATTGGTCTCATCTCTTCCACGGCAGCTTTGCAGCATACAGCTCGGCCGAGTTCACGGATTGCGTGGCGATGGGAGGTATTCGATAAACATGTGTTCGCCCACTGAATACTCCGCATCGCCACGGACCTCACGCCTCAACCAAATGTCTGCAATCCCGGTGACATCCACTCTTAGCAGCAGCCGGGATGAGGCCGGTCCTTTCTTCGCGACACCCGACATCTGATTCGCGGAGAATCTTCACAACCACCAATGGCATGGAGTCCTGTGGCATGGTATAAGTTCGGGAGCTTTCGTTGCAGTTCTCGGGGTCACCTTTACAGCTATGGACGTCGAAAGCGGTTGGACACCTGCCCAATTGTCCCGGTTTGTCCGCGTCAGGAGCGCGGTCGTGTATGCGCTCATGATCGCGGGCACCGTGCTGGGATTCTATCGCATCCGGATGCACGGGGACTCTCTCCATGCGCCGAAACCGACGGCTGGGATGCACTTCGGAGCCGGTACCGCCGGAGTACAGATTGAGGTGCTCCTGCATGTGCTGGTTGCACTGACCGCGGTGATCCTGTTCGCTCGCCTCCTCGGAGCCCTTTTCGGCTTCATTCATCAACCGCCTGTCATAGGGGAGATTCTTGCAGGCATCCTCATCGGTCCTTCCTTTATCGGCCGACTCGCTCCTGGCGTCTCGGCCTATATCTTGCCTCCGTCGGTCGCCCCTTACCTGTCGATCATCGCCCAGGTAGGAATCCTGCTCTATATGTTCCTCGTCGGCCTCGAGTTTGACCCGGCGACAATCAGAAGCCGCGCACACTCTGCCGTAATCGTTTCACACGCCAGCATTATGACTCCCTTCCTCCTCGGGTCGGCTCTCTCGCTCGCGCTCTATCCTCGAGTTTCCACCGCTGACGTTCCTTTCGGGATTTTTGCGCTCTTCATGGGAATCTCGATGTCCATCACCGCGTTCCCGGTCCTTGCCCGTATCTTGACGGACCAGGGTATCCACAAGAGCCCTCTCGGTGTGATGGCCCTCACCTGCGCTGCCGTGGATGACGTCACGGCATGGTGTCTGCTCTCCTTTCTTGTCAGCATTGTTCACGCGAGGACAGGGGGAGCTGCGGTGACTCTGATGCTGACGGCCTGCTACGTGATCGTGATGATCCTCGTAGCCCGGCCGGTTGTCGTGCGCTTCGTGAGCAGACAGGAGTCACTTGGGCTGACTCGAGGCGCCATGACCGCGGTCTGCGTGGCTCTTCTGCTATCGTCGCTGATCAGCGAGTTTATCGGGATCCACGCCATATTCGGGGCGTTTCTGCTGGGCACTCTCATCCCGCACGATTCGGCTGTTGCGCGACAGCTGCACGACAAACTCAATGACCTGGTGCTTGTACTCTTTCTGCCCGCTTACTTCGCCTTTACCGGGATGCGGACAGAGATCGGCCTTCTCCGCGGGATGGGACCTTGGCTCATGTGCGGACTCATTATCCTCGTGGCATCAGCCGGGAAATTCGGCGGCAGCTGTGTAGCTGCCCGGTTGTCGGGGATGAGATCCCGGGAGGCTATCTCTCTCGGAGTGCTGATGAACACCCGCGGTCTGGTGGAACTGATCGTTCTCAATATCGGGATGGACCTTAAGATCATCTCACCCGTTCTGTTCGCCATGATGGTAATGATGGCTCTGGCGACCACTCTGGCAACCGCGCCCTTGCTGCATCTGCTCGTTCCCAGGTACTACAGGCATGGCCGGGCGACCGTTTTCCCCGCGCCCCTCACAGAGGGATCCGTCGAGAACTGACCGGAAACTGATCACTCGCACAGCTAACATAGCTTTCGTTCTGGATTGGCAATCATCCAGCCCGGGTAATTTGATGAAGAAGAGCAACTGTACACCGGATCTGAACGGGCCTTGCATACTCCAGTGGGGACGGGTCAGTGACCGGTCAGTGACCCGTCGCCACAGGAGTCCCCTAAACACAGGGTCGAGGTTCAGTTCCCTGCGAGTTTCAAGTCTGCGCGCCACGTCATGGTGTGGGCGCGGGCCTGTGTCGTCAGAGTTGCCGTAAACCGAACGGCCTGTCCCGGCGCCAGGCGGCCTTCGGATCCGTTCAGCCGGCGAACAGGGATTCGCACAATGGCCGCATTTTTGGTCAGCGAACCATGCCTGGCCTTGACCTGGATGTCCTGGGCGGCGTAATCGGCATCGATCCCCATGGGGATCCTGATCGGGGCATGATCGCCAGCGATTTGTACGATCCATTCCGTACGGTCGGCGTCGGGCATTCTGTCATCCCGGTAGTATCCGGCCTCCTCCGGGAAGACGCAATAAACTCCCAGGTATAACGCCTGAGGGTCCCAGCACACATATAAGTCGGCGAGCGGGAACGGCGTCGCGCAGGGCACAAATCCGCGCTTCCGATCCCAACCTTTCATGATCTCCCGAATTCCAGCCATGAGGTACCTGTGTTGACACAGCAGACACCGTGCGAGAAAAAGCGCCGGCCGTCCGGGGCCTGCAGCCACCACACGCCATCCTGCTCAACGATGCGGAATGCCCGAGTCTCTGGGGCAGGAGCGTTCAGATTTTGGGAGCGAGGCGAAACTGTCGCTGTGAGGATCAAGACCGGAAGCAACCACGTCAACCTACGCACTGAGGTATTACAATGGACTGTGCTCGCCGGATCAAGCGAAAAGCAGGATGCCCTTTGCCCAGGCCGCGAGCAATTCGTGCTGGATCAATGGGTTGCGACATCAACAGCTCGAGGCATCGGGTGAAGGCATTGTCAGGCCGGAAGGATGTCGGTTATGCTTTGTGCGCTCGGGGCTATCAGCTCGATTCACAGTCAAAAATTGAATCATGGTGGCCTATCCCGTGTGTCGATTTTAGGGAGCCTCGTTCGACTTACTCATCGAGCAAGGATCCATGCGGATTCGCCTGTGGACCTGTCCAAACATATAAGTAGAGGGGAGACGACAATGAGATTTATGGTCATAGTCCCTGCCAGCAAGGAGTCTGAAGCGGGAATTCTCCCGGACGGGGAGATCCTCACCGCGATGGGGAAGTTCAACGAGGAGATGGTAAAGGCCGGCGTGATGCTTGCGGGCGAAGGCCTCCATGCGACCTCCAAAGGGGCCCGCATCAAGTTCTCGGGAGGAAAGACGACGGTAACCGATGGTCCCTTCACCGAGTCGAAGGAATTGATTGCCGGCTTCTGGCTGATTCAGGTGAAGTCGAAAGAGGAGGCGATCGCCTGGATGAAGCGCGCGCCCTTCGGAGATGGGGTCATGCTCGAGCTTCGGCAGGTATTCGAAACGGAGGACTTCGGCGCCAACCTCACACCGGAACTCAGAAGGCAGGAAGAACGCCTGCGCGCACAGACGGCCGCAAAGGCGAAGAGTTAGTCGCGCGCTTATGGCTGCAGGCCGACACGTCGCATCAAGTCCTCGAAGCGGGGATCGGAGCGTAATGGATCGAGCCGCGGATCCACCTTGAGATGAAGCATCCAAGCGGAATGCTCCCGGAAAGCTCTGTCGAGCCATTGCATTGCCCGGTCTCGTTCGCCCAATCCGGCATAAATCAGGGCAAACTCGAAACTGGACACATAACGCTTCTGCGAAAGTTGACGGAGTTTCTCCAGGATTTCCATGCCCTGCCTGCGCTGTCCCGAGACAGTGTAGGCATGGCCCAGAGCCCCCATGTCAATCGGGTTGTCCTTTGAAAGCTCCGCAGCCCTCCGTAATTCAGCAATCGCCTCGTTGCACATTCCGTTTTGCTCGTATACTTGGCCCAGGAAACGGTGTGCCACGGCGAAATTCGAGTCTAGTTCCAAGGTTTTCCGGATCGGAGCAATTGCCTCCTGGTAGCGGCGAGCCCAATACAGCCTCATTCCCACGTCAACGCCCAGCAACAGGTTCAGGGGATCCAGCGTGTGAGCCAGTTTAGCCTCCTCTACGCCCTCGTCGAACCGGCCCAGCTCGCAAAGATATTGGCTGTACCAGTGGTGAGCGTGGGCATAGTTTGAATTCAGCTCGATGGAACGCCTGTATTCAAATCCGGCTCCGTCCCAATCCCAACTGCCGTGCTTCACGCCGGCAAGCACGGTGTGAGCTTCCGCGAGTGTCGGATCTAATTGAAGGGCTCTCTCCGCGGCGGCTCTTGCCTTTGGGGTCCATTCTGCGAGAGGCGCAGCTTCCAGAGTCCATCCATCAAGCACAAGATAAGCATCAGCTAGCCCTGCGTATGGCAGCGCAGAGTTCGGATCGATATCAATCGCATGCTGAAAAAGTTCGATAGATTTCCAGAGGCCCGATTCCGTCCTCTGATTCCAGAAATAGCGGGCTCTCAAATAAACTTCATATGCATCGGAATTTACCCGCGCCGCTGTGCCGAGCTGGGCTTCCTGCTGAGGTGTCAACCGGATGCGCACCTGCTGCGCGATACTCTGCGCCACTTCATTCTGCAACTTCACGATGTCACCCAGGTCGCGCTCATAAGTCTCTGCCCAAAGGTGCTGATCCGTGGCCGTCTGCACCAGTTGGGCCGTGATTCGCACACGGTTACCCGAGCGCGTCACGGATCCTTCCACCACACCGTCCACATTCAATTCAGTCGCAATCTCAAGCAGACCCTTTTTCGTACCCTTGTAGTGCATGGCAGACGTACGAGATATGACTCGCAACGCGCTTATCTTTGACAAATTCGTGATCAATGCATCGGTCATCCCGTCCGCGAAATACTCCTGAGAGGGATCACCTGAGAGATTTTCCAGCGGCAACACTGCTAAAGAGTGGAGTTCCGGATTGCTCTGCCGCAACAACCATCTTCGAATGCCGCCGGCGTTGAGGCTCAGGACCAGTCCCAGAAGTAGCGCCCCCCCAAGCATCCCTGCAAAGACGCTCCGGCTGAACCACCGGAGGCGATCTCCAGAGGCGGGAGGGCGTATTTCCTCTTCCGCACCGGACGCCACAGGCGTGCAAACAGCCCTGACCGGCGCCGCAAACCGGTATCCCCGGCGGGGAAGAGTCTCGATAAAGCGGGGGCTTTCAGAGGAATCGCCCAGGGCCTCACGAAGGCGCGTGATGGCACTGTGCAATCCGTGATCAAAGTCCACGAAGGTATCCGCCGCCCAGATTCGTCCCCGAAGTTCGTCCTTGGTGACCACCGTCCCCGCCTGCTCGAGCAGCGTGGCGAGGACTTGGAGTGGCTGAGCCTGAAGCCTGACCTTCACACCCTGTTTGCGCAATTCACCGGACTTCAGGTCCAGTTCGAAGACGCCGAATTGGAAGGCAGAGATTGGCGCATTAACCTCGGGCAAGGGTGTCACCTCCCCCTTTGGGTCACTGGAAAAGCCTCCTGAAAGGTGAGGAATTCGATGTGTGCCCCAGCAGCGGACGGCGCTTCATTGGCTCGTCGACTGCGTCGGTTTTGCTGACCTATCCATTCTGGCCGTATGGAATTCCTTCTGTCCCGAGGGAGACCCGAAAAGTGTACCACCAACCCTGAAATTCAAGGAGAGGCATCGCCCGATCTCCTTTGATACGAAACCATTGGCGCGTGTGATTTATTTGCAGACGGGAGGAGGCGCAGTGCATTGACCGAAATCCGGCTTTCAGTAATAACGTGCCGGTATCAAGAAGCGAGGAGCCATGGAGTCCGGGTCCCTCATTCAGATACATCACAAAAACCTTTGGAACGGAGGCGGAAATGGAAAGGAGAGTTATCTGCAGAAGCATGGCGGGATTAGCCTTGAGCTTAGGAATAGTCGTGGGATCGACGCTCTTGCCGCTTCATGCAATCGGCAATGACCATGAGAGCGAGGGCGTGAAGGCCGATGTGGGTAGGATTTACGAGCTCCAGGCTGCCTTTCATCGGGCCAAGAGCACTCAGGACATTGACCTCATGATGTCCCTGTGGGCTGAGGATGCGAGCCTGACTATCGTCGGCGACCCGAATTCTCCATATGTAGGCCTGGATCAGTTGAAGGCGTTTCTGCTGACCACAGGCTCTTTCGTGCATCCCCGCTTTTCGCTCGTACCATCTTTCAAGATCCAGATCGATGTGCACGGCGATGAGGCGTTCCTCTACTTTGAATGCCACGACATTGGCGACTTCGACCTGCCGACTCGATACATCGCCTCTGACACGTATGTGGGAGGGACTGTTCGCAAGGTGAACGGCAAATGGCTCTTCTGGAACGTGACATCGGGGAAGGCACTTCCCCTCTCAGTGAACCATTACTACTTCCCGTGATTCAGATCGGCTGGATTGACCAGCGTAGAGTTTGAGGAGTTGGTCAATCGACTGGAGGTGGGTGATGGGGCTGCAGCAAGGCGCGATGCGGTTCTGAACCGAACATGGCCCTGCTTCAGTTCCATCACCCACGACGAACCTATATGTCTCGAAAGACTCTGATCACCTTGCTTCTCGTAATCGCTTCTGCTTTCCTGGCTGTGGCTCTTTTTTTGGCCGGCGCCATCTGGAGAGGCCGAGCGCTGTAACTCCTACCCATTTCATAGATTTGACGTTGTGCTGCCGCGGGATCTAAATTTCCGTGGTGCCCTGTTAACCGGGGCTGTCACGGGTATAAGGGAAAAAAGGGAGGATTGAAAAATGCCAGGCCAAGTAAAACCAATTCCAGAGGGTTATCACACTGTTACGCCGTATCTCAGCGTAAACGACGCAGCCCGAGCGATTGACTTCTACAAGCGTGCCTTCGGCGCTCAAGAAATCGGGCGTATGGAAGGGCCGCCGGGCAAGATCGGACACGCGGAGATTCAAATCGGCGATTCAAAAATCATGCTTGCCGACGAAAGCCCGCGCAGCGACTGCCGCTCGCCACAAACACTCAAGGGTTCCACGGTCAACCTGTTCCTATATGTGCGCGATGTCGATTCCGTGTTTAACCAGGCAGTGGCGGCTGGGGCGAAGGCCGTCGCGCCGCCTGTGGACATGTTCTGGGGCGACCGTTACGGAAAGTTGACCGATCCATTCGGTCATTCGTGGTCCGTGGCCACGCACAAGGAGGATGTGGCTCCGGCAGAGATGCAGAGACGAGCAAAGACCGAAATGGCGAAAATGGAGCAGCAGACCAAAGGGGCCGGCTCGAAAGGATGATCCGGCGGGGCATGCCGCAACCGCTCTCAGTCTTGGCTGTCAGATCACAAGGGCCCAGCGACGGGTCTCAAAGTACCCGAAGGAACGCAAAGAGTGCTTTCACCCTTTCACGGATTCCCGAAAAGTCTACGATGCGCAGTGACTGATCCACGAAACGGAGGCGAGTGACCTTCGAGAAAGGAACCCAAAATGCCTGCTGCGAAAAAGAGAGCACGCGTCCCGGGCAGCGAGAAACAACTGCATCGGCACGCTAAACTGATCGGAAAGGTGGATCCGCAGGAGAGGATCGAGATCACGGTCCTGCTCAGGCCGCGCCCCTCGGGCAGCCAAGCCGACTCGCACACCGAAGATGCGATGGTTCTTGGAACCCAATTGCCGGAGCAGCGACGCTATCTGACCCGAGAGGAATTCGCTTCGGCACGAGGGGCGGATCCGGCGGATGTCCATCGACTCGAAAACTTCGCACACGAACACAACCTGACTGTGGTGGCAACTGCCTTGTCAACACGCACCGTAAAACTTTCGGGCCGGTTGGCCGACCTCATCACCGCATTCCGGCCAAACCTGAAACTCTATCGGCTGGGAGCGAGGGTGTTCAGGGGGCGCCGCGGTCCGATCACAGTCCCTCAAGAGTTGGGGGGAATCGTTGTGGGCGTATTCGGATTTGACAACCGTCCGGCCGCGAAGCCGCATCATCGATGCCTCGAGGACCTCGCGGCAAGCCCGAAGAAAAGGCGGGCCGCTGCGAGCCGACAGAGGCCGCGGCCGACACTCCGAAATGCTCCCGACGGCAGTCTTACGCCGCCACAGGTTGCCCAGCTTTACGACTTTCCCCCCGGACTCGACGGAAGCGGTCAATGCATCGCTCTGATTGAGCTGAATGATTTCGACAGGCAGGGCACAATCACCGGCACGGGCTATTCATCCTCCGACCTGAGCACCTATTTCCAGCAACTCGGCCTGCCGCTGCCGCAGGTAACCGCCGTCGGGGTCTCCGGAGGCGCAAACATGCCTGGCCCGGATCCCAATGCCGACGGCGAGGTGATGCTCGACATCGAAGTGGCTGGCGCAGTGGCCCCGGCGGCAGGCATCGCGGTATACTTCGCCCCGAATACCGACCAGGGATTCCTGGACGCAATCAACGCTGCAGTGCACGACACCCTTCGTAAACCGTCAGTCATCTCCATCAGCTGGGGTGGTCCGGAAGATTCCTGGACCGATCAATTCCGCAATGCCTTCAACCAGGCCTTTCAGGATGCTTCCACTCTCGGCGTCACCGTCTGCTGCGCGGCGGGAGACAACGGTTCTTCCGACCTCCCCAAGACCGACTCGCAGGGACGCCCCGTGCGCGATCGCCGTCCTCACGTGGACTTTCCGGCAGCCAGTCCTTTCGCGCTCGCGTGTGGAGGCACCAAACTCACCGGCAGCGGCTCGAGCATCAGTAGTGAGGTCGTATGGAATGAAGGGGACCGCGGCGGGGCCAGCGGTGGAGGGGTGAGCATCTTCTTCCCTAGGCCCGCATACCAGTCTGCAGCCAAGGTTCCGAACTCTCCAAGAGGCAAGCCAGGACGAGGGGTGCCGGATGTTGCCGGCGACGCCGATCCTCTCACAGGTTATCAAGTGCGCGTTGCCGGCAAGAACACCGTGATCGGCGGCACGAGCGCCGTTGCTCCACTCTGGGCGGGACTACTGGCGCTCATCAACCAACGACTTGCCACTCAGGGCAAAAACCAGGTCGGATTCATCAATCCCATCCTGTACGGATCCCCCTCCAGCTTCCATGACATCGTACTAGGCAATAACGACATCGACGGCAAGCTGAAGAAATATAAGGCGGGCAAAGGTTGGGATGCCTGTACAGGTATGGGAAGCCCTGATGGAATGAAGGTGATGAAGCTTCTGGGCGGCTAGCCCATCCGGGAAGATGCGTTATTCGCGTGCCCCGCACCGACATCGCCGAATACAGCTGGCTGAGTTGGATCTCAGAAAGAAACACAATTGGCATTGACAATTACCTAGATATTAGTTATCATTTTCAATATCTCGGGTGTGGTGGGTGAAGGGTCTTGAACAGATTTTTTTCGGGGGCAGTCCTCGGAAGTCCGTTCCAGAACCTCGAAAGATTTCAGCTTGCGCAAATCAGCTAATGACCGGACTTGAATAGCTCCAAATCCCCGTGAACCAAGTGGGATAGGACGACTCGCGTTCGGTTGCGCAAGGTATCTCCGCCCGAAAGGGCGTAAGCGGTGGAGGGTGCGTCGTGGTGGATGTTTGCAGTCTTGAAAAGCTGGTGCTGCTCCTGGATAGAAAGCTGAATCTGGACACGCGACTTGGAGTCTACGATCACTTGGACAGGTGCTGGCGCTGCAAAGAAGCGGTTTATCGGATTGCGCGGGACCGTGATCAGGCATATTTCATCCACCGACCTTCTGCCGCATAGAAACAGTCTGCCTGGTACACATTTGCTGCCCCCGGGGCGGCGATCACGCCCTGATGATGGTCGAAGACCAGACTGTTGCAGCCACAGATATATTTGCAGCAGCATGGAACTGACGCTATCATCCAGGCACCATGGAATCAGCACAATATAGATTCGGATTGCCGCACATATTCCTCCTTGCAGCCCTAGGCGCATCCGCCTGGGCACAGACTCCCGCAGCGTCCAGGGAGGTCGACACTGTCTACCCCGAGGCGCATGCGCTTTACCTGCATTTGCACCAGAATCCGGAACTCTCCGCACATGAAACCCAAACGGCGGCGAAGCTGTCGAGTCGTCTTCTAAGCCTCGGTTATGACGTCACAGACCACGTCGGCGGCAACGGTATTGTCGCGATCCTCAAGAACGGGTCCGGGCGGACCATCATGCTTCGCACCGAACTTGATGCGCTTCCCGTTGAAGAAAAGACCGGGCTGCCTTACGCCAGCAAGATTCAAGTCAAGGACGATACCGGACGCAGCGTCCCTGTCATGCATGCGTGCGGGCACGACCTGCATATGTCTTCGCTCATTGGAACCGCCACGATAATGGCCCACACCAAGGACAGCTGGCGCGGGACTCTCATGCTCATCGGTCAGCCGGCCGAGGAGACCATCTCGGGCGCCAGGAAGATGATCGAAGAGGGCCTCCTGAGGCGCTTCCCCAAGCCTGATGTAGGGGTCGCTCTGCACGTCAGCAATGAGCTTCCCTCCGGAAAGATCGGGATCGCCTCCGGGTATCGATACGCAAGTGCCGACTCGATACGCATCACGATTTACGGAAAAGGCGGACACGGATCCGCTCCCAACACTACAATCGATCCCGTGGTCATCGCGGCGAGTACAGTGCTCGCCTTGCAGACGATCACATCCCGCGAGGTCAAGCCGGGAGAGGCGGTGGTGGTGACGGTAGGGTACATACAGGCCGGCACAAAGAACAACATCATCCCGGACGAAGCCCAACTCGGGCTCACCGTGCGCACTTACAATCCCGAAATTCGCAAACAGGTCCTCGCGGCCATCACACGCATCGCCAAGGCCGAAGCCCAGGCAGCCGGCGCGCGGCGCGAGCCGCTTATCGAACAATACGAGGCAACCGATGCCGTCTATAACGATCCTGCCCTAGCCACGGATCTTCGCGGCCCGATCGAAGCAGTGCTGGGCAAAGACAATGTTGTGACAGCCGAGCCGATTATGGGATCGGAGGACTTTTCCTATTTCATCGCCGCGGGCATTCCATCGTTTTACTTTGCACTGGGTGGAGCGGATCCGCAGAAATTTGAGCAAAGCAAGGCTTCCGGGGAAACGATGCCGTCCAACCATTCCTCCCTCTTCGCTCCCGATGTAGGCCCCGCGCTCCGTACCGGCATTACCGCGGAAGTGGCGGTGCTCCGCAGTCTCCTGAAATGACGGAAATCCGCCACGAATTTCACCGATCGGCATAGCCACAACCAAATTGGGTCCCGCGTTCCTTCGCGTCTTGGCGTCTTTGCGGTGGCTTTTTGAAAA
>DASQID010000613.1:0-2876 GCA_035631775.1 Acidobacteriota bacterium | reverse complement strand
ATGCTTCCAGCACCTCAAGCACCCGAAGGCCGTTTGCTCCGTCGGTTCGCGGATTATCTCCGAGCCTCATGCATTCCAGAAAATGTTCGCATTCCCGGCGCAGGGGTTCTTCCTGTGGAAGGGGCACTGCCTTTCCTCCATCCTTATGTGCGACCGGAACACGTCCAACCCAGTCAATCCGATGGGAGTACAGGACCAGCTTGCGCTCAGGTTCTGTATCGTCAAAAACAGCCATCTTTTTGCCGCCGACGATACATAATTTCTGCTCTTTGAACGGATGCAGCCAGCTGACAAAAATGTGGGCGCTGACCCCGCTCTTGAACTCACAGGTTGTCATGGTCGTATCCGCAACTTGCGAATCGAGATAGGTGCCGCCTTGACTGGCGACGCGCACCGGCATCTCGTCGAGAAGAAAAAGAATGGCGGAGATGTCGTGAGGAGCAAAGCTCCACAGAATGTTTTCTTCCGTGCGCAATTTTCCGAGGTTGAGGCGGGAAGAATAGATGTATTTGATTTGGCCTAATTCCCCTTCGCTGATGAGTTCCTTCAACTTCAAGATTGCCGGATGATATTGCAGGATATGCCCGACCATGAGGAGTCGGCTCCGGTTGTGTGCTGCCGCAACCAGTTGCCGTGCCTCGTCGAGATGCAACGCCAGCGGTTTCTCTACGAAGACGTGCTTGCCCGCATCCAGACAACGCGTCGCCAAGTTGTAGTGCTCGGCAGCAGGTGCGGCCACGACGACACCCTCGACCTCAGGGTCCGCGAGTACTTCATCCAGGTTTAGGCTGGTCAGGACGTCGTACTGTTCCCGTGCCTCGTTCGCTGCTTCGGCGGACACATCACAAACCCAGCGCAGTGCTCCAAGCTGATGGAAGTTGCGAACGAGATTCTTGCCCCAGTAACCGCATCCCACGACAGCAACATTCGCGCGTGTGGAAACCATGGTGAGCTCCTTCTCTTTGAGAACGCATTCAATTCGTTTGGTAATACTGGGCAATCGCATCCACGACTGTGGACTGTTGTTCTTCTGTCAACTCCGGATAAATTGGCAGTGCCAAGACCTGCTGACTGGCCGTCTCCGCGTGGGGGAAGTCGCCGCGTTTATACCCGAGATAACTGAACGCAGGCTGCAAGTGCAGCGGTTCTGGGTAGTAAATCTCCGTAGGAATACCCATGCGAAGCAGATGCTGCCTGACTTCATCGCGACCAAGCAACCGTACGACAAACTGGTTATAGACATGCCGCAACCCGTTGCGCTGCGTCGGAAGAATTACTTGTGTATCGAGGTTCCGTGGTCTAAACGTAGAGCGGTAACGATCGGCGTTTTCGCGTCTGCCTTGGGTCCAGGTTTCGAGGTGGCGTAGTTTGACCCGCAGGATAGCCGCTTGCAGTGCGTCCAGACGGCTGTTTAGCCCGATCAGTTCGCAGTGATATTTCTTGCGGCTGCCGTGAACCCGAAGCAAGCGCAGTCGATCTGCCAGTTCGGGATCATTAGTGGTCATCATTCCGCCGTCACCAGCGCAGCCGAGATTCTTCGAGGGGAAAAAGCTGAAGGCGCCGATGGTGCCGAGATTTCCCACTTTTACGCCACCGCACTCGGCTCCTAGCGCCTGCGCAGCATCCTCAATGACTGCTAGTTTATGCTGGCGAGCAAACTCCAAAATGGAATCCATCGCAGCCGGGAGCCCGTAGAGGTGCACCGGAATTACGGCGCGGGTCTTAGGGCTCACTACTCTTGCGAGGTCAATGGGATCCAAGTTGTACGTGGCAGGATCGATGTCCACGAACACCGGTTCCGCCCCGAGGCGAACGATGGAGCCGGCCGTTGCCACGAACGTGAATGGAGTGGTGATGACCTCGTCTCCTGGGCTCACTCCCACAGCCATCAAAGCCAGTAACAATGCATCCGAACCGGAGGCACAGGCAACCGCATATCGGCAGCCGACGTACTCGGCGATTTCCGATTCCAGAGCTTCGACTTCAGGCCCCAGAATGAACCGCTGACTCTGCATTGTCTGTGCGATGGCGTCCATGATTTCTTCGCGTATTCCTTTAAACTGCGCGCGCAGATCGAGGAATGGGAAGAGCGGCGGTACCTTCGCGGTTTCAGGATGGCTGGTTACAACATTGGCGGCCATGAGAATTCTCCTTTTGATTCGTGCTGAGTCAGGAATGCAACGTATTTGGGAAACCGCAGGTTCCGCAGCGTCTTCACACACGTGGCGACGAGTAGTCGTATTTGTAGTGGTACCCGTACGACCTGTCTCGGGTACTCGCACCATTCAGGACGACCTCAAGGACTGGAGCGGAGTGCACCTGCTGCAGAAGCTCCATGGACCGCGCCATCGCTTCTCGCGTGATGACGCCGGCACGCCCAACAAAGACAACTCCATCCACAAAGGGAGCCAGAGCGCGCCCGTCCGAGTAGGGGAGGATCGGGGGTGAGTCAATGATCACGAAATCGTACATCTCTCTCAGATGGTGAATGAGGAGTCTCATATTTTCCGAGTTCGTGAGTTTTCCCGGGTCGGACACCGTTTTTCCGGCGCCAAGAACGGTCAGCCCTTTCATACTTGGAGCCGGCGTGAGGACGGAAGCAAGCGGCACAGAATCTGCCAAATACTCGCCCAGACCAGTGGTCGGGTCGACGTTGAAGGCGCGGTCCACACTCGGACGCCTAAGGTCGGCATCTATGATGCAGGTTTTTCCTTGCTGCGCAAGAACAACTGCTAGGTTAATGGCGACGGTCGTTTTGCCTTCTCCCGGCAGCGATGAAGCTACCAGCAGTACGCGCGGGGGATGGCCGGGCTGGGAGAGCATTACCGATGTGTGAATCGCGCGAAATGCCTCCGACTGTTCTGAACCAGGTTCGT
>DASQID010000612.1:0-1716 GCA_035631775.1 Acidobacteriota bacterium | reverse complement strand
GCAACTCCGTACTTTCCCGCGCAGGCACGGCCTATCATGCGCCAGTATCCCGAGAGTCTGACCGAGCAGGCATGGGAGCTGCTACGGCGTCGACATCCGGGCGGCGATGCGCAGATTCATGCCCTCCTGGCCAGCACCAGGGCCTTTGCCGACAGTTACAACGACTTGAACTTCACTACGCCCTACCTCTCGACGATACAGGCCCGGACACTCATTGTGCAGGGTGATCGTGACCCACTCTATCCGGTTGAGATCTCAGTCGAGATGGCCAGAGCCATCCCGCGATCGAGTCTCTGGATCATCCCCAACGGAGGTCACGGTCCAGTCATCGGAGACAGGTGGCCCGAGTTTATGAAAACCGCCAACGCCTTTCTGCGGGAATCATAGTAAGCGGCACAACTGCTCGGCAACCAAGAGATTGCCTCGTTTGATGATCCCGTCCTGCGAGAACAGTTCTTCGGCACGATCACTTGACGTGACCCTGGCCTTTGACGATGGAAAAATCAAAGCGTACGTCAAAGTAAACCGGCACGTTTTCCTTCGCGATCAGCACCATGTAGTCCGGCTTGCCGTCTCCATTCAGATCCTTGCCGTCAGCATATCGGCGATATTCCGCGGGCCGGAATTTCCACAGATGAATGGCGTCCTCAACGGCTGAGCGAAACTCAGACGCAAAGGGTCCGCCGGTGGAAGCAGCGGTCGGGGCGTCTTTTAAATCTGTCACCCGACCCCCGGCATCCAGAAATACACGTATCGCAACTATGGCTTGACCGTATTTCGCCTTCAGGGCTTTCTCAGGGTAGATTGGTGGTTTTAGTTCTCCGATTGGCGTCGGCGGAACAACTTCCTCATACTTCGAGCCCTCCGGTTTTGTTCCCGCCGCGCTGCTCGTGAGGATGGTGATCGAAGCAAAGCCACGGAGCGCCGCCGGCTTCACAAGAGCAGGCTGAGAAGCAGCTACATGGTGCACCTTTGCGCAACCCAGTCCATACAAGGGCAGGATGGTAAATAGCCAATAAATCATGGACTGTCCTGATAGCGGATAACCCGGAACGCTCCTTCCATCGTCGGCCACGATTGAATCACCCTGCTCGCCACTGTGAATCAATGGTCTGTATTGCACGGCGTCCGATCCCGCTTGCGAGGCTACTCTCATTCCCTTGAAGAAGAGTGCGATTCCTTCGAAAGGGTTCAGATTAGAAGACCGGTTCCTACATGCGAGGCGCGTGCGTACAGCACGGTTTGGAGGAACTCGATCGGGCGGATCATCAAATGCTGCCAAGTTCTGATGGCTCGTGATCTTTGAGATTCGTAGAGTTCTTTGCGCCTGAGCGGTCAGCTTTTAAAAACACACCGCAAAGACGCGAAGAACGCTCAGGACGCAAAGAGTGTCTCCAAGTGTCGGTAAATCACAGGCATTATTTTGTAACGGACCCTAAGGCTTGGCTTGCGCGGGCGGGTTGTAGTCCACCTTTGCATCATAGGCGACTCTTTCCCAGCGCACGCGGATGTGGGGCTCCTTCTGTTCGTTGAACATAATGATCCCGTTCATGGTCGTAGGCGAATCGCGGAGCAGGGTCGATGTGGAAACCTCGGCTCCGGGAGCACCGGCGAAGACGACCTCCTTGTCACTGTATTTTTGCAGCGTCAAGAGAAGCGGCTGCTGGACAGACTTCCCGGCGAGGTCGGGCGGAAAGTGAAGCGAGCGCAGTTCCA
>DASQID010000611.1:0-24640 GCA_035631775.1 Acidobacteriota bacterium | reverse complement strand
GCGTTCCCCTTTTTTGGAGTTTTTCTGGGTTGGCTTGGAGTGACCCTATCAGGCTCAGACTCTGTCTCGAATTCCATGTTCGGCTATCTCCAGCGATCGACCGCAGAGCGGGCCGGACTGAATCCCGTGCTCATGGCGGCGGCGAACGCCAGCGGCGGGGTGCTGGGAAAGATGATGGACCCTCAGTCCCTTCTTGTTTCCACCACGGCCACGCAGCAGGGAGGGAAGGAAAGCGAAATATTCAAGACGGTCTTCAAGCACAGTCTGATTCTCACTGCACTCGTGGGGGCGCTGGTCCTTGCCTATGCATTCCTCTGCCCGGGACTTGTCCCTAACAGATAGCGAATTCGTGTATTTTGAATAAAAGCCGGAAATCCTGTTATTAATTACGTGCATGCAGGGCTGGGACTATTGACATGGAGGTAATCCAATGGAAGAGCGCACGTTCTGGGAAACAATCAAAGTTCAGGGTGGCGAGCTTATCGATGCCGTTAAGAAGATCATTCACGAAGGCAATGTCCGCCGGGTCGTGATCCGACAGGGAGACCATGTGGTGGCTGAATTCCCGCTCACGGCCGGTGTTGTCGGGACCGTGCTGGCGCCGATTCTTGCCGCCATCGGCGCGCTTGCGGCACTGCTGAAGGAATGCTCCATTGACGTCGAGAGGGCTCAGGAAGAGCCGGTCGGAGCCGCGCAGAAGCCCCCCGAAAACTAGGGGGCCAGGGACCGGGGTCCGGGGACGAGCATGTCTGGTCCGCGCAGGGTCAAGGATCGGGACCCGCAAATAACGTGAAGCCTACACTCGGACGCAAAACGGGCAACCCGTAAACTGGCAGGGCTTCTTGACCTGCACGCCACCGATTATCACATCCATATTTGGTGATATGCTGCTTCGAGAGGAGGCCGACCTATGTACGGAAAATTCCTGATCCTGGCTCTTTTCTCGGCAACCAACCTGTTCGCCCAGCGCAGCCTGCACCTCCCCATTGGCGATCCCGCCCGGAAGGATAGGGAGGCGAGGCTCGCGCTTATTCCGACTATCAGCACATAAATTCCTCATTGGCGCCTCGCAATTTTCGCGTATCCTAGGGCTGGCGCAAGAATAACTTCACATTTTGCTGCTGGCCCCCAGGCCCGCTGGCGAGGCGCGAGCGACGAGCTATACCCGGGGTGGTATGTGAGGAGCGAGCAACAAAGTCAGCGGGCCTGCGGGCCGCAGCGGCGGGCGGGCATCTGCTTCGTTGCCGCTCCTCGACGATGTACCCCGACATCGCCTGGGTCGCGGCGCCTCGCATCTGCCCGCCCGGCGCTCGCGCCAGAATTTATTCTTGCGCCAGCCCTTAGATCTCAGCTCGCTAGGGTTGAGCTCGCTTCTCAAAATGATGTCGTACAAATCGTAAAGCAGGAGGCTGAATGTCTCGACGGGAATCTCCCTTGGCTTGGACCCGCTATGCCTTGAAGCTGGCCGGGGAAGCCGTATCCAGAGTTGACCGCATCTCGCAGAAGTCCGGCGCGGAAGTGGTTGAAATGCGCGACGGCGCTCCCAGGTCCTACCGGCACTGGGACACCGAAACCCTAAGGATCGACAAGGAGGTCGAAGGTTACTACATCGATCAGCTTGCGAAAGATGGAATTGATGCCGTCATGCTGAGCGAGGAGGCCGGAAGGATGACTATCGAGCCGAAGAACTCCCCGCAAGCAGCCAGAGGCATTCCGGTCTTTTTCGTCAGTGATCCATTTGACGGAAGCATGCTCTACAAAAGGAACATACCTGCCTTTTGGTACACCGCTCTCGCGATCTACACCCGGCCTGAAACTATAACGGCAGCGGAACCGTTGACCGCGGTGGTGGTCGACCTGGTGTCGAAGTTGGTGCAATACTGCGATACGCAGGCCAGTTACGAGGGAACGATCAAACTCAACGGCAGCGTGACCGGCAGGCGACTTCTCAGGCCTAACACCACCAGTGAACTGGCACAGGCCTTTCTGGAGACCTACATGATGAAGCCTCCTTTCATGTATCCGACTTCGGAGATCTTCAAGTTCCTCTTCACCAAGGTAAAGTTCCTACTGCCGAACGGTGGCCCGTGTGGCTTCTGTGACGTCGCCAATGGGAGGATTGATATCTATCTCGGCCACAAGCAGCCCCACAACGATATCTATCCCGGACTCGCGGTAGCTGAGAAAGCAGGCTGCATCGTGACAACCTTTGAAGGCCATCCGGTCAGGTTCGATGATCATATCGAGAAGCGATACAACGTGCTTTGCACATGCACCGAGGCACTTCAGGAAAAAGTGCTGCGGCTGCTGGCCGAAAACGGCATCAACGACAGGGTGGGCCTTGATGAGGATTGACTGGGGCGCGGCGGCGGGCGGGCATCTGCATCGTTGCCGCTCCTCGACGATGTACACCGATATCGCCTGCGGCGCGGCGCCCCGCATCTGCCCGCCCCAGGAGCGCCGCAGGCGCGACGGTGCTCGCGCCAGAGTGTGAATTTATTCTTGCGCCAGCCCTAAGCCCAATAGGCGACATTGAGGAGACCGGATTATGTCCGACGAGTCCCTGGAATCCGCGCGCCACAGGGTGCGCTTGCTGCGGGAAAAGGAAGTTGAAATCCTGAGCCCGGAATCCGTCATGGTGGGCTCCGACGTAAACCTTGACCACATTGAGCCCGGTGTCCGGATCGGCCCGGGAACGACCATCTCGGGCAACGAAACGATGATCGGCGCAGGCACCAGGATCGTCGGCGCCGTTTCGATCGGGAATTGCCTGATTGGCCGGAACTGTTCTCTGCACGCAGGGGAGTATCTGGACTCGGTACTCCTCGATGGATGCTCCACGGTGGGCTGGGCCAGGGTGCGGGGCCACAGCGCCTGGGAAGAGGGGACCCAGGCTGCCCACAATGTAGACACCAAGACGACGGTCCTGGGTTATAAGACCACTCTGGGATCGCTGATCAACTTCTGTAATGTGCTCATGCTGGGCGGAACCAGTCCGAGGTTGGAGGTAGGCGCCGAGGTGGGCTCGGGAACTATAAATTTCAACTTCCTTCCTTATGGGCCTTCCGTGGGCGCCCTCATCAAGCCTTCTACCGTGGTGGGTTCGATCGAATCCCCGTTTTTATCGTGTGCGGGGGCTCCCCTCCGGTATGACTTCATCGGCGGCCATACCAGCATCATTGCACCCGCCGTCATTGGCCTGAACTGCGTCATCGCCGCGAAGACGAGAGTCAATCCGGGAATCTATGGAGACGACGTCCTGATTAGTGGAGGAAACCTCGAACGCTCCACCGTCGTGGAAGTGGCCAAGGTCAAGGTCCTGAAGGACATGCGTCCGAAATTCAGAATTCTGGTTCATCAGCTGGCAACTGCTGCGGCCTTCAGAAGATGGTGCGACCTGCGCATCGAATGGGCCGAATGCGTCGCCCTGCCCGACTTCAAGATCCGGCTCATCAAGGGCTTCGCCCGCAAGGTGGATTTGTTTTTTTCCGCGCTTGAAGCTTATGGGAACAACACGGCGCACTATCTGCTTGCCAGCCAAGAGCATTCCAGGCCGGAATACCTCAAAATGAATGAGGAGATTGCCAGGCGCTGGGATGGAGAGCTGAGGTCTCTAATCAGGAATTGCCTGTCAAACAGGGCTGGCTATGCCGAAGCCATCGGCGATTTGAAAGCGGCGTTAGTAAGCGAGAGCGCGGGAAGGCCGGTCGAACAGCTTCAGTTCTACGATGTTCTCGCGCGGTTGAATTACTCCAGTCCTGAGGTGAGGAGAGCCAGGGACTATTTCCACGGACTAGCCGCGCAAATCATCCGACAGCTCCAAGGGATAGCATAGGGTTGGAGGATATACAGAATAGAGGATATACAGAATAAAGGTCACTGATCCTCCTGTCCGAGACAGGCCACGGTCGGAATGAGCAACCCTGCGAGTACGACAGTCTCAATGCGCAGGGTTTGGGCAAAACTCAGAGGGTTTTCTATCGCGAGAGCTTATTCCAGCCTCTCCAATCTTCGGAGCTGACTGTTCTGGACACCCGACCCCCGGCCCCTGACCTCCGGCCCCTGTTCCCTCACAGTGGACATCGGCGCATCTTCGGGGATATGATCCTGCCCGATTTTTTTAACGGAGGCACCCGATGACACGCCGTATATTTTTATTGGCCGCAATCTTACTTCTGGTTGCGCCTGCGCTGATTTTTGCCGCGGGCGAGGCCAGGTTCATGTCTTATCCCGACCTGAGCGGCGACAAGATCGTCTTCACTTACGACGATGATCTGTGGCTCGCAACCGTCCAGGGCGGCATTCCAAGCCGCATCACCACGCATCCCGGAAGGGAATACGCTGCTAAGTTCTCACCCGACGGCAAATGGATTGCCTACACAGGCTCTTATGACGGCCCGCCGGATATCTACCTGATTCCTTCAGAAGGCGGCATTCCGAAGCGGTTGACATACATGCCCGGCGGGGCCGTAAGCGTCGCCTGGACACCGGACAGCCGGTATGTGGTATTCCGAGCCGTATATGGCCGTAAACCGATTTCGCGGGATCCGAAGCTCTACCGGGTGTCGATCGACGGCAGCATGCCTGAGGCTCTGCCCATCGAAAGGGGAGTATCCTGCTCATTCTCCGAGGACGGGAGGCAGATGCTCTACGTAAGGAGGGGAAACCAGGATTATTACTGGAAGCGCTACAAAGGCGGGCAATACCCCGATATCTGGCTTGCGGACTTCCCGTCAGGCAAGTTCACCCCAATCACGGATTATGTTGGAAGAAACGCCTACCCGATGTGGATCGGCGACGAGCTTTATTTCAATTCCGACCGCGGTCCGGGCGGGATCACAAACATCTTCGCGCAGAATCTGAAGACCAAGGCGGTCAGACAGGTCACTCAGTTTACGGATTTCGATGTGATGACTCCGTCGACCGACCGTCACAGGATTGTGTTCGCGCAGAACGGCTACCTGTACGTGCTGGAGCCCAAGTCCTCCTCTCTCCGCAAGATTACGTTGAACGTGTCCGATGACAATTGGAAAACGAGGGAGCGCTGGGTGAACGGCGCCGATTACCTGCAATACATGGATGTCAGTAACGACGGGAAGCAGGCGGTCTTCACGGCGCGCGGCGACGTATTTTGCGTGGTACCGGGAGAAGAGGAAACAACCGCCAGGAATCTGACCGCCACTTCCGGCATCCGTGAAAAATACGCACAAATTTCTCCGGACGGAAAGAGAGTCGCATTCTTCTCCGATCGAACGGGAGAGTACCAGCTCTACCTGCAGGACATGGACAGAGGACAGGCCACACCGCTGACCGATAATCTGAACCGGACCGTCTATCACCTCTTGTGGTCGCCCGATGGGAACAAGATTCTCTTCGGCAACAAGGAGTTCTCGATTTTCTGGCTCGACGTCGCTTCACATAAGCTGACCAAGATCGATGAGTCCCATTACCTCGACAACGACGAATTTACCTGGGAAATGAGCGACTATGCGTGGTCGCCCGACAGCAGGTGGATCGCCTACTCTTTCACACGCGATAACCGCAACAACGTGATTTTCCTCTATGACACGGTCGAGGGGAAAAAGATCCAGCTGACCAACGATTTCTACGACAATCTGAATCCCAGGTGGGACGCGGACGGCGGATATCTCTACTTCCTGTCCAACAGGAATTTTCAAATCGGCATGGACCTTTTCGAAGACGACCACATCGCGGTGAATCCCACACGCGTCATGGTGGTGCAGCTCAGGAAGGGCGAAAAGCCTCCCTTTGCCAGGCCGGCTGTTGAGGGAAACGAGAGAGCGAAGGGGGAGGCCAAAGCCGACACTGCTGCCGCGGAGAGCTTCCGCGTTGATCCTGAAGGGATACAGAACCGTGTCTACGCGGTTCCGGTCGAACCCGGCAATTACTTTCATCTGATCGGCGGCAAAGGCTATGCTGCCTGGTCCTCCGTGCCGAGTTTTACCGAAGAAGAATACGAAGAGTTCTACAATGTCCGCGGGAGGACGAAGTGGAATTTCCACCTGTTCTCCATGAAGGACGAAAAGGCGGTGGTGCTCGAAGACAAGATCGCCGAGGCCCGGCCATCAGTCAACTCCGAGAACCTCATCATCAGGAAGGACTCGAAGGTCTACACGACGACATTCGAAAAGGCCTACCAGTCGCGCAAGCTGGGCAAGGAGCTGAATCTTTCGGGAATGCAATATCGCGTCGTGCCCCAGGATGAATGGAATCAGATCCTCAGCGACACCTACCGATGGTACCGCGACTTTTTCTATGACAAGGACATGCACGGGCGCGATTGGAAGGCGATCACCGAGAGATACCGGACCTATATAAAAGACCTTCGCTCGCGCGATCAGTTGAATTGGGTACTCTCGGAAATGGTGGGAGAGCTTTGCGTCTCTCACACCTACATCGGGGGCGGGGACACTGGAATCGAACCGCGCAGGAATCCGCCGGTGTTTACAGGCCTGCTGGGAGCGGACCTGTCAGCGGACAAGGCCAGCGGCCTCTACCGCTTCGAGAGGATTTACGGCCCGACCCAGTACTTCACCGAGATTGAAACTCCGCTGTCGCGCCCGGATATAGATCTGAACGAGGGCGACTACCTGCTGGCGATAAACGGCGAGAAGGTCAAGGTGCCGGACAACTACTTCCGCATGCTCCAGGTCGCCCGAGACCAGTACGTGACTATCACGGTGAGCAGCGGTCCTTCGGAGACAGGTGCCAGGACTTATCGTGTCAAGCCTGTGCAGACGGATCAGCAGGCACGCTATGCGCGCTGGGTTTCCGACAACATCGACCAGGTTCTGAAGTCCTCCAACGGCGAGGTCGGCTATATGCACATCACCGCCATGGGCGGGCCGGGGGTGATGCAGTTCGACAAGTACTGGCGCGCCTTCCGCTACAAAGAGGGACTGCTCATCGACGTGCGCGGCAACAGCGGCGGCTGGACCGAGTACTTTCTTATCGACAAGCTCGAACGCCGCCAGGTGGCCTACAACGTTCTTCAAGGCATGGAGCCCTACCGTTACCCGAATCCGGCGTCGAGGGCGCATTTTGTGCTGATCTCGAACGAGGACAACGGCTCGGACGGCGAAGCCTTCGTCGAACACTTCAAGGCGCGCAAACTCGGCACGGTTGTGGGAGTGCCCTCCTGGGGCGGGCTGGTAGGCATTCTCAATCAACAGCAGACCATCGATAACGGGACGGTCGAGCAATCCAACAATGCCTTCTACGGCAGGGAAGGCAAATGGCTGGTGGAAAACCATGGTGCAGACCCGGATGTCCTCCAGGACAACGATCCGGCGTCGTCGATGGCGGGGAAGGATCTTCAGCTTGAAAAAGCACTGGAAGTGGTTACGAAAAGGATAAAAGAGGAACCGTTTCAGTTCCCGCCGGTCCCCAAATACCCAAAGAAATAATAGCCTTTGCGTCGTCGCGTCTTTGCGGTGGCGTTTGACAAAGCCACCGCGGAGGCGCCAAGACGCCAAGAATCCTCTCTGAATCCCTACTCGAATTTGTAGGCCTTCTTGGCCAGGCGGTAGGCCATGTCGCGGATCATCTCCTCGGCATCGGACCTGTCCACGATGGCGCGCACCACCAGGCCGGCCAGCCAATCCGCGTCTACTCGTCGTGAAACGTCGTGCCGCGCAGGAATCGAAGGGAATGCGCGAGTGTCGTCGTTAAATCCGACCGTGTTGTAGAGTCCCGCGGTTTCCATGACCAGATCCCTGTAGCGGCGCATCCCGTTGATGCTGTCGTGGAACCACCACGCAGGGCCGAGTTTGACCGCCGGGTAGTGGCCCGCAAGCGGAGCCAGTTCGCGCGAATAGGTCGACTCATCCAGGGTAAAGAGAATCAGCGTGAGGCGCGGATCGTTTCCGTACTTGTTCAAGAGCGGCCGCAGATTTCGTGTGTACTCTGTAGCAACCGGGATATCCGCCCCCTTGTCCGCGCCGAAGAGCTCGAAAAGTCTCTGATTGTGATTGCGGTACGAGCCGGGATGCATCTGCATGACTAACCCATCGTCGATGCTCATCCGTGCACTTTCCATCAGCATGTGGCCGGCGAATGCCGTCGCGTCCGACAGGCTTGATTCCCCTTTCAAAGCCTTTTGAAAGATCCTATCCGCATCGCTGTCCGTCAGTTCGATGGTGTAGGGGGTCAACACCGCGTGATCGGTTGCCGTGGCGCCCATGGACTTGAAGTATGCGCGCCGGTCTTCCAGCGCCTCGATGTAGCTGCGATAGTTATGAATCCCGATGCCGCTGATTTTGCTCAGGGCTTCGATCTGCGCCGGCCAGTCTTCGCGGTCTATACCCACGACGGCGTCCGGCCTGAACGTCGGGACGATGCGTCCGTTCCAGCCCGAGGCCCGGATCGCGCGATGGTGTTCCAGCGAATCCGTGGCCGGATCAGTGGTCGCCAGCACCTCGATATTGAAGCGCTCGAACAAACGGCGAGGCTGAAATTCCGGCGATAGAAGTCGGGCCGTGATCCGGTCATATATGTCCTGGGCCGAATCTCCCGTCAGCTTATCTTCAATACCGAAGACATCGTGCAACTCATGACCAAGCCACAATCCCGTGGGGGTGCCGCGGAACAGGTAAAAGTGCTCGGCGAAAATCTGCCAGATCTTGCGGTGATCCGTTTCAGTCGGACTCCCATTAACTCGTGGGATGCCCAGTTCCTCGAGCCGGATTCCCTGCGAGTAAAGCATTCGGAAGACGTAGTGATCAGGAATCAGCAGGAGTTCTGTCGGGCTCCCGAACCTGTATTCGGGATCGGAAAACATGCGCGGGTCGACATGGCCGTGGGGACACACCAGCGGCGCATCGGCAACGAGCGAATACAGATGCTGGGCAATCTCCCGGTGGCGGGGGTTCGCGTCCAAGTAGCGGCCGGTGGGAAGCTGGATCTTACGCTGCCTTGTCATAAGAAAATTCCTTTAGGACCTCGAGTTTATATGTACTACTGCGATTCTTTCGTGAAATCAGTGTCAGACGCGGCAGTTTTTGATCGGCAACCCCATGCTAGCGATGAAGCCAGCTTTGCTCTATCTCTTCAAGGGTTCTTCCCTTCGTTTCCGGGACCACACGCCAGACGAAAACAAATGCCACCGCGCACATAAAGCCATAAAGCCAGAAGGTGAACGAATCGCCGAAATGATCGACGAGGATCGGAAATGTCAGCGACACCAGGTAGCACGCAATCCAGAGGCAGACCGTGGCGATGCCCATGGCGCGGCCTCGAATACGCGTCGGAAAGATCTCCGAGATGACAACCCAGACGACCGGACCCAGGGCGACGGCGAAGGAGGCGATGTAGACCAGGATGAAGGTGAGAACCCAAATACCCGTCGCATGCACCTGGAAGGCGCATCCGGCCAGGGCAAAAGAAACACCCATGCCGGCGGCTCCGATCATCAGCAATGGCTTCCTGCCGATCCGGTCGATTTGCAGGATTGCGACGACGGTGAAGACCGCATTGACGATTCCCACAATGACGCTGCTTAAGAGTGCGGCGTCCCTGGCAAAACGTGCATTTTCGAAAATACGGGGAGCATAGTAAATGACCGTGTTGATTCCGGTCACCTGCTGGAGGATCGCGAGGACCACGGCAATGAGCAGCGCAATGCGAAGACCGGGCTGCAGTAGCTGCATGAGTGAACCGCCCTCAAGCTGGATCGCATCCTGAATCTCCCTCATCTCCACGTCAGCATGGTTTCGCCCCCCGATCCGCCGGAGGATTTCGAGCGCCTCTTCGGGACGACCCTGCTTGGTCAGCCAGCGCGGACTTTCCGGCACCAAGACCAGCAAACCCATAAGCAGGAATGCAGGTGCCGCGCCCGAGCCGAACATCCACCTCCAGCTTGTTTCAGGACCGAAGCCGCGCGCACAGAGCCAGTCCACCAGATATGCGACCAGGATCCCGGAAATGATGGCCAGTTGGTTCAGCGAAACCAGTCCGCCGCGCCGTTTCGCGGGAGCCAGTTCCGCGATGTACAGCGGCGAAACCAGCGAGGCAGCGCCGATTCCAAGACCGCCTATGATCCGGGCGATGACAAACTCCGTCATATTGCGGGGCAGCGCGGCACCCAGGGCCGAGATTGCGAAGAAGACTCCGGACAGGAAGAGCACCCTCTTGCGTCCGAATCGGTCGCTCATGGCTCCGGCTACGAAGGCCCCGAGCACGCAGCCGATCAGTGCGCTGCTTGCGACAAAGCCCTCTTGAGACGCGTCGAGATGGAATTGCGCTTTCATGAAACCGATTGCGCCGGAGATCACCGCGGTGTCGAAGCCGAAGAGGAGTCCTCCGACTGCCGCAACCAGGCTGACCAGATAAACGAAGACCATGCTGCCGGTGTCGGCTGCCGTTTCAACTCCGCGGTTGCTTGCTTCCCTTGCGAGAGGCATTGAAAATCCCCCTGTCGATTGAGAGGCGCGCAGAATTGATACACCAGGCCGCCGTCGGGGGCACGCATTTTTTCGAGTCTTGCGCTTAACCGCTCAGGATTTGATGCCTGCCGGCAGCCCAGGGTTATCTTCATGAAAGATCGCTAGCGGGTAAGCAGATTTCATGTGCGGGGGGTCGTCAGACCCACCGGCCGCCACCTCAGGGCGAAGTCCGCCGGTCTGAAGACCGGCGGCACAGGAAGTTCGCGGAGTGTCTCTGATTCAACTTGAGACACGGGACCTCAATACTTCGCACTTGTGGTATAAGGTTATCGGATAGATTCGAGTTTCCGGAGGCGACATGTTCCTGAAGCCCCGCTATTTTTTCATCTCCGGCGGGCTTGGCCTGCTTCTTAGCGTGATCTTGTTCTCCTATTACCGGACTCCGAGTTTACCCGTCGATGCCGTGGAGCAGAGGCGCGCGGCGCAAAAATTGAGCCCCCAGGAGCAGATACTCCAATATTACAAGGAATACCCGGAGCGCTATATCAGGGTCTTCAAGGAGACCTGGCAGTACGACCCGAATTCGAACAGGTCGTTCCACAGCTTCTCTCTGCGTAACTCCGCTACCGTTTACTACCATGCGATCGAGGTGAGCTTCAGCTATCAGGCAGGCGGAAAATCCGTCTACACTCAGACCGTCAAGGTGCCGGGCGTCTTGGCCCCCGGGGGCACGATGGATGTGAAGAAAATCGAAGTAAGACGCGTCCCGGCAAGCTCGCAGAGTGTTCTGATTACCGTATCAAAAGCACTCATCTATCAATAGAGCCTCGGTCCCGCTGTCGAAATTGCCACGTCACTATTTGCGCGGCGGAAGAGTCTTCTCCAGCAGGCTTTTCTGCAGAGCCATATATATGGGCAGGCCGCCTTCGGTCGGCGGCTTCACCTCACCTTCGACAAGCGGACGTGCGTACTCGACGAATTTGTCATTCGGCATGAAGCCGTCGTCGCTGATCCAGTCACGCGGGACAAGGTGTTCCACATTGGCGATGTCGGACAGGGGCTGAAGCCCCGTGCTCCACCTGATCTTTCCGTCCGATTGCACGTGCCGAACGACCTTCACCATGAAGCCGCTGTTGCCTTCAACGGCAGCCTTCACCGCAGCCTCGCCGCATGCGAACCCGTTCGTGACGTCGGTCAGGCTGGAACAGTGCGCGGCGGCCCGCTGGGCGTAGCCCAAAAGGACGGTGCGGGTCTTGGTGTTGAGTCTGCCCTGGACGATTTGTTTGAGGCGTTCCGCGGCGCCCGCAAGCACCGGGTGACCGAACGAATCGAGGCGGGTCTTGTCCGCGCCGATTTCTTCTCCGGCCGAATTCTTGATGCCTTCTCCCACGACGACGATGCAGTACTTGTAGGCATCCACGGTTTCCTTGACCTTGGCCAGAAACTTGTCTTCCTCAAACACCAGCTCCGGTAGAAGGATGATGTGCGGAGGATTCGCCGGATCGCCCCGCTTGGCCAGCACCGTGCCCGCGGCAATCCAGCCTGCGGACCGGCCCATCACCTCGATGATGCAGCAGGAGCCGTCGTCGGTTGCCATGCTGGCCACGTCAATGCCGACCTCCGTGACTGTAGTGCAGTTGTACTTGATCACGGAACCGTAGCCGGGACAGTTGTCGGTATGCGGCAAATCGTTGTCTATCGTCTTGGGAACACCGATCACACGCATCTCATAACCGCGCTTGACGGCCTCCTCGTGGATCTTGTGCGATGTGTCCTGCGAATCATTCCCGCCCGCGTAAAAGAAATAACGAATGTTGTGAGCCTCGAAGACCTTGAAGAGACGGTCCATATCCATGGCTGCCTTTTCCGGTTTCTTCTTGAAATCGATCTTGTACCGGCAGGTGCCCAGCGCCGCGCCGGGCGCATACTTGAGGTTCCTGATGGTCTTGTCTTTCTCATCGTTCAAGTCGACCAGATCCTCATTCAGGATACCCAGAATGCCGTTGAGACCTCCGTAGATTTCCTCGATGCACCCGTGCTTGCCCGCCTCGGTAACCACACCGGCCAGGCTTGCGTTAATGGCGCAGGTGGGACCGCCGGACTGGGCGACCAATAAGTTGCCGAACAATTCAGCCATGACGATTCCAACTCCTCTTTTACTGTGAAAAACCCTGCCAGACCGAACGCATAGTATCCTCGAACAGCACCGGAGTTTCAACCATGCAGTGAGGAAGTAGATAATCTGCCACGAATTGCACGGAGCGGATAACCGCAACCAAATTGGGTCCCGCGTTCCTTCGCGTCTTCGCGCCTTTGCGGTGGCTCTTTAAAAAGCCACCGCAAAGACGCTAAGGCGCAAAGACAAGCTGCCGTATCCTTGCTGAAATGGCAAGGATTTGAACGTTGGTAGTACGAATTTAACGAGCAGCAAGCAACGAACATCGCCACGGCTATTTCGGGAAATTCGTGCAATTCGTGGCAGATGTTGACGAAGGCCATTCGAGGGGCTTCGTCAAGCTGCCGCTCTTCGGGTGGTAGGACTGGCCCTTTCCGGCCAGGCGGGCGGCCCCTGTGTCGGACAATCCTTGCCAGCCTGATTGGTCGTGCTGGTCGATGCAGAAGATCGCGTCATGCAGTAATCTTCTCGCGACTCCAGTGAGGAAGAGTGGATTAGTGGCCAGTGGCTGTTTCGCGGTACCGTTCAGGAACAAGCCCTGGTGCTGTTTCTCGACTAGCCTGCAGAGGCCGCCCGAAAGGGCGGCCTTTCATTTTTCAGCGGAGAATCCTCGATTCTCCGCGCCTATGTACCACAATCCTTCAAATCGCTGCCACTTCGACAAGGATACAGTCTTCGCGTCATCGCGTCTTTGCGGTGGTTTTTTGAAAAGCCAGCCCTAAGACGCGAAGGAACGCCAAACTCCTCCTGCGCGTCCTGGAGGGACCGTGTTCATCCTACCTGCCAATTGCAGAGTCGCCATCGCCGGGCGATTCTCTTGTTGACCGGTGAGGGAAGATCCGTTAGTCTCGGCGCGGAAATGGCAAACTCCTCTTGTATCTCAGGCAGTCGATTGTTTGGAATCCAGCCTTCATCCATTTTGTTGTCGGAATTTCGGTTCGTCATTTGTCAACTCTCATTTCGCCGTCTTTGGTGCTCCGTCGTCAGGATTGCTCTACGTGCGGTTGAGGAAGCCGATGTCGCTTTTTCCAGGACGGCCCGTCACCAAGGAAGAAGAGGAGAACGATCATGGCCTTCTGCCCGAAATGTGGTTCGCAACTGAACGAAGGGGCCGCATTCTGCCCTTCCTGCGGCACTCCGGCCGGAGCCGGCACCCGTCCCGCCGGTTCGCCTCTCCCTCCCCCGCGTGCCCCCGAAGGCAATAGCGCGTCGGGAAGCGGAGCAACTCCCAATCTGATGGCCCGTGTTACCAACATAATCACGAGGCCAAAAGAAGAGTGGCAGGTTATCGCCGGTGAATCCGCCAGCGTGGCATCGCTTTACAGCAGCTATATCGTGATTCTCGCGGCCATTCCTGTAGTGGCAGGCTTCATCAAGATGTCTTTGATCGGGACCACGGTTGTCTTTACGACGGTCCGGGTGGGGTTTGTTACAGGGATGGTGGGCGCGATTGTCGGCTACGTCTTGTCTCTCGCCGGTGTCTACCTCGCGGCATTTGTCGTCGAGAAGCTCGCTCCTACCTTTCAGTCGCAGGGTGACATCAGTCAAGCCCTCAAACTCGTGGCCTATGCATACACTGCAGCCTGGGTCGCCGGCGTGTTCAATCTTCTGCCGATCATCGGCATCCTGGGCGTCCTGGCGGGCGGCATCTACAGCATCTACCTATTCTATCTGGGTCTTCCCGTTTTGATGCGGACCCCGCCCGACAAGGTCGTAGCATATATGATAGTGGCTGCGGTGGTCATTTTCATCATATACATAGTGATTGGCATGGTCGTGGGTGCCATAACGACTGCATCGATTTTGGGCAGCCGGATCGTCGGATAACGCGGTGACAGGCTGCTGTTTCCCCAAGTCAGTCTGAACTGCGAGGCGGGGAGATCAGGGAATTGCGATAGGAGTATCCTGTCGCCGAACTGGCTTTCTGCCGGTCACTACCAAGACCGCTGCCCTCTACCCCCCGTCCTCGCCCCGCCATATCGGGTTGCTCAGCACTCCGTCTTCGCGTGAGGCAGGGCAGTCTTCCCTGGGTGCGGACAAAAATTGCCTGCAGCATCTTGAAAGTCCGTTGCTTAATTACACTAATTTATTATCAGGATTGATCCGATGTGATTGGCATGCTGTGTGCTTCCGATCACAGCAGCGAAGTGTGCGCCGAGGATGAGGTTGGCTGAGTCCGAGGCGCCGATATCGATCCCCGACGCTCGCTGGATATCTTCAGATTCAGTGACGGGACGCACACACGAAATGGATCTTCGGATTTATTAGTATTTCGTGACTGTGTGTGATGGGGCGCTCCCCCGCTGGAACTTCCCAGCTGCGTACCCTGATGAGGCGGATCGGCACCCTATATCAAAATGAGGCGCTCCTCGCAGCCAGCGCTTGATTCGCGCCGGATTTTGCGTGCCGAGTCATCTGGCGCTCTTGCTTGAATGAGAGAGACTCTGATGATGAGACCAATGGAGATCATACACTCTTTGCTTTTGGGCTCGAACGGACCGAACATTCCCGATATCTTTGAGAGCAGGATTGCTGGAAGCTTTGACGGATGGTCAGGTGAAACGGTTTTTAAGCTCCGCAACGGCCAGGTTTGGCAACAGTCGTCGGAGGCGGTCACCCGTCATAGCGCGGATATGCCGGGGGTCCTTATCTACAGGTCGGGGATCGGATACAAAATGAAAGTCGACGGCATCGATCAGACAATCTCAGTGAAGCGGGTGAGATGATTCTGATCAGGCGGGGCAGGTCCCATCAAGGCTGGCCGTCGATGCATCAAACCCACCGAATCTGAAGCTCGGTTCTGAGCATGCTCCTAAGAGGCCGCCCCAAAGATTTTAGGGCGTAAGGAGAGTCGACTCAGAATCATCAGCATCCCAAACTTTGACCAACGCCCACTTGCCCGCAGGAATTCAGGCCACCTGGCCCTCGTCAATATACGGCTTATAGATGAAGAAGCTCCTATCTCGCTTGCGCGAGAGGAGATAGACCATCTCACGGCACGCGTCGCACCCATCCAGATGATCAAGAATCTCCAGTCTACCGTCCAAGTTGAGCTGCTTATCAAGAAGGAGACGCAGGTTTTCAATGCTGCAGGCAACCACGGACACCCCCCACCCAGCCATTTTGGCGGCGGCAGGCCGTTCTCCGCTGGTCCCGTGATCCGGAGCAACGGGCAGACAACGAACTGCGCCGCCTTGATATGTTGATACTGAACGTGATTGTGAAAGCCGAGCCCGGCCGATGCGCCGGGCTCCGGCAACCCTCCCACCACCGTCGAATCCCTCAGTCCGCCTCTCAGATCGAGATCATCAGTGGAAACGTATTTACATCGAGGTTGAGATTTCTCCGGCCCTAGAGCTGAGAGATCTTCGACGCACCCGTGCATACATTAGACAGGTCATGACATCCAACTTCAATTAGCTGAAATACCCATTCACGTATGGGTAGTTTCCGCCATCCGATATAGGTAGAAATACCCATTTGGCCATGTCGTAAAGGTCTTGCGAATTGCGTTGATTTTTCTCCATCACTATGATATTAATGGATTTATAATTAATGGTGCTCCTCTTGAGCGTGTCGCCTGACATTGCGAAGTGCAGGAACAGACGGGAAAAGCCCGGCGCCCAGGATCGGCTGGTATCATGAAGAAGCGAAGCACGGTGATTCTGGCCGACGATCACATCCTCTTCCGACACGGTTTGCGCAGGATTCTCTCCGAGAGGAGGGATCTCGATATTGTCGCCGAAGCCGGAGACGGGGCCGAGCTGCTGAGCCTGCTAAACAAGATCGAGCCGGAGTTGATCTTCCTTGACATATCGATGCCGGTCTTGCGCGGCATCGAGTTGATCCCCGATATCCACCGCGTTTGCCCGGAAACAAAAGTTCTGGTTCTGACCATGCACAAGGAAGAGGAATATCTCTACCAGGCAATTTCGGCGGGGGCGGATGGATACTTGCTGAAGGAGGATGCCGAGAAGGAGCTGTTTTCGGCTATAGATTCTGTGTTGCAGGGAAAGGTGTACATTTCTCCCAGTCTATCCGACACGTCGCTTCAGAACTGGGTACACCTGCGACGAGGCGAACCCGATCCGCATCTTAGGGAATCGCTGACTCTCCGGGAGAGGGAGGTGGTGAAGCTGATTGCGGAAGGCAAGTCCAACAAGGAGATTGCCGATATACTGCGTATCAGCGTCCGCACCGTCGAGCGCCACCGCGGCAACATGATGTCCAAGCTCAATGTTAAGAAGACAGCCGAACTCGTGCAGTACGCCATGCGCAAACATTACATTTAGTCGTGTGGCCCGCCGGAACTCCACTCTCCCTTATAACAGGACCATCTCAGGCCCCGAACTCCTCCACTTTCATGAATGTGCGGAATTTGTCTCGGCGCCTTTCCGCCCTGGCGGTCGCAAAGACGCGAGGGAACGGCAGATTCTTTTGGTTCCGGCCTAGGATCCGTGAACCAGGCCGCCGATCAACCTCGGAAACAAGGCACGATGCGGCCAGTCTGGCTGAAAAGTTCGATTGAGAGCCGGCGGCACAGAATGAACCGCGGGTCGGGCCGCCGCATCTCCGTTGCTCGATTTCTGAGGATGGTGCGAGGTTCCCACGATTCCCGTCACTGCTATGGTGGCTGCCAGGATAACGCGTATCCGGATCGATCTCTTCATGATCTGCCTCCGGGGATGAGATTTGCCTGACTCTAATCCAGGCAGAAGCCAAAGTCTGTGACGCCGGCCACGATACTCATTTGAACTCGACACCATGCGGACGAGCCGGTCCCGTGCTGAATGCCGTATTGAAGTCCAGCCGGAAGCGCTCATCGAGTATGAGGTCACGGGGCTTGACATTCGCGACATGGACGAGATGGTCCCCTTCTGCATGCACTTTTCCGAAGGTGTCCTCGTTCAGGAAGTAATCCGTGATCACCAGCCGGCGCTCGTCCCGCGTGAGCCTGATATAGTGGGGTCCCGAGTTTGCCCCCAGATCGAGCACTTTCAGCAGCTTGGGCTCGTCGGGATCTGACGTATCCAGCATGACGACCTTGCCTGCAACATTCATGGAGACGAAGAGCCTGCCGCCGTCCTCGGTCATTTTCATCAATTGAGGCCAGCCTCCCGGGGAAATTGTGTCGAAGTCAAACACTGCCTTGGCCGATCCCTCACCAGTGTCCAGAAGGTATAGCTTGCCGTCTGCCATGCCTGCGGTGTAGCCGCGCCGTTTGCGGTCGTGCGGAATCAACCGGACGTCGATGGATCCAGCCTGGCCGGGGAGCATGATGGTGCGCACGATCTTTCGTTGGGCAAAGTCCCACACTCTGATGCTTCCCCGCAGCTCAGGTGCCCCGGCGACCGCATGGAGGGTTGTGGAAGGACAGATGAAGTCGCTCGTGACCATCAAGTTGATCTCGGGTCTGACCGCTATGCCGTGCGGATTGAAGCCGTCAGAGGGCGGGTCCGCCGGATGTTCCGCAAGCAGCTCCAGTTCGCTGTTGAATTCCGCGATCCTTCCGGGAGCGTGTCCATTTGCTCCTCCCATCATTGTCACCAGGAATCCGCCGTTCGGGAGTGCATAAAACTCGTCGGTGATTGCCGAGAGTGGAGGATCCGCCGACGTGATGAACCTCGGGGACTCGGGCTCGGAAACATCGAAGAAAAAGATCTCCTTCTGACCCTTCAGGACGCTCAGCAATCCTCCGCAGGCAAGCACGCGCCCGTCTGCTGAAAGCCCGACGTGATGGGGCTCGTTGCCGCTAGCCCCCGGTCCTGGCAGCGGCACCGTCGTGATCACCTCTCCGTAGTTCGAAGAGGCCTGGTCGAAATTGACCACAGCCAGGAAATCCGGGTTCGTTCGGGCCTGGTCGCCCGCCCAGACGAACAGATACTTCTCATGCGCATTCCTGCCCGATACGGCGGTAAGCCATAACAGGAGGGACACTCCGCTGAGCAACGTCAACGATACAATTCGTCTACTGCCGGTAAAGCGCTGATTCATTTTGCTCTCCTTTTCACCTCAATCCTTCGTGCCTTTCTTTCAGACATTCCGTTTCTGGTACCCACTCCGTCAGCTGCGGCTTTGCCTCGCCCGCTGCCGGTGATACACTCATTCATGGCTCCCGAATCGGGCGGGATCAAAATGCTCGCAGAGATCTGTCACGCAATGATGCTGACCGGCGGGCCCGAAGTCCTTAAGGGTATTCCAAATATTTCCAAATAATCCCAATGAGTCCGATGAGCGCGGAATCCGGCAGGTACTACGAATTCGGTCCCTTCAGAATTGACGCAGAGAAGCGCCTTCTGCTGGAGAATGGCAATCCCGTGCCCCTCGCACCTAAGGCTTTCGATCTTCTGTTGCTTTTGGTGCGCAAGAGAGGCGAACTCGTGGAGAAGGACGAGCTGCTGGAGAAAGTCTGGCCCAACACATTTGTCGAGGAAGCAAATCTTTCCGTAAACGTATCCGCTCTGCGTAAGATTCTTGGTGAAAAGGCCAGTGATCACCTTTACATCGTGACGGTTCCGGGCCGTGGGTACCGCTTCGTAGCCGAAGCCAGGGTCCTGCCCGATAACGGCATGGGCAGGGAGGCGTCTGCCCTCTCGACCGGTGTGACGGAGGGCAAGATAGCAGCGCCGCTGCAAGGAAAGGATGACCTAGTCAATCCCCCGCCATCCCCTGAGCCTGCTCTGTTGGCGCCGGGCTGGAGACGGACACTGTCGATTGTGTTGACCCTCCTGGGGCTTGTTGCGGCTGCGCTATATCCATGGATCCGCTCAACCCGATATGCTCGTCGCCCGGCCGACAATACGATCGCGATCCTGCCGTTCAAGGTTCTGAGTCCCGATGCCGGCGACGAGTTTCTTGGACTGGCGCTGGCTGATGTGCTGATTGCCCGGCTCAGCAGTGTCCGGCAAATCACGATTCGGCCGGCGACTGCCGTCCGAGCATACCTGAGCCTCGAAAAAGACCCTGCTGCAATCGCTGAGGAGCTTCGCGTCGGTTCCGTCGTTGAGGGAACCATACAAAAGATCGGCAACAGAATTCGTTTTACCGTGCGCCTGCTGAGAATGCGCGACAGCGAGGTATTGTGGGCAGGTAAGTTTGATGAAACTCTAACGGATCTGTTTGCCGTTGAGGATTCCATCTCCGAGCAGGTGGCATCGGCGCTGACGCCGAAGATCTCGCCCGAAGAACAAGATCGCCTGAGGAAGCGGCACACCAGCAGTCCTGACGCCTACATGGCATGTCTGAAAGGACGCTACTTCCTGAACAAGAGGACGGAGGAAGGCATTCTCAAGGGCATCGACTGCTTTCAGCAGGCGATCGGTAGCGACCCCAACTATGCCTTGGCCTATGCCGGCCTTGCTGACTGCTATGCGATACAGGGAGTGTACGAGGAATTGCCGCCAAAACTGACCTTTCCCAAGGCGAAGGAATCCGCCATGAGAGCTTTGGATATCGATGAAAATCTCGCGGAAGCTCATACTTCGCTCGCCTTCGCAAGGCAGCACTATGATTGGGACTGGCCGGGAGCCGAAAGGGAATACCGGAAAGCGATAGGGCTGGATCCAAACTCCGCGCAGACACGACATTGGTATGCCGTCTTCTTGGATGCGGAAAGGCGGCCGGGTGAGGCGCTGGCCGAGATAAGGAAGGCGCAGGAACTTGATCCGCTTTCACTGGTGATAAACGCAGATACAGCATTGATTTACTACCACTCGAGAGATTTCGAGAACGCCATACGGCAGTGCCGTCGCACCCTTGAACTGGATGCAAATTTTGCCCGGGCGCATTGGTATCTCGGCCTCGCTTATTTCGAAGAAGGATTGCTCAGGGAGGCCATGAGGGAGTTTCAGAAAGGAATCGAGCTGTCGCAAGGCAGCGCGGTGATGCTGGGATGGCAGGGATACGCCTGTGCGCTGTCGGGCAACAGATCTGAGGCGGTAGGAGTACTCGAAAAACTGGGCGAGCTTGCGAAGCATGAATATGTCACGCCTTATGCAAGGGCTCTTGTCTATATTGGCCTGTCCGACAAGGATCAAGCGTTCGCCTGGCTTCAGCGCGCTTACGAAGATCGCTCCGATGTGCTGGCGTGGCTCCGTGTCGAACCGGGATTGGACGGGCTGAGATCGGATCAAAGGTTCGCGGAATTAGAGCGCAAGGTTGCGCTTGGAACCTATGATAAGTGACCCGGGCCCTGTTGCCTTTGCACGCCGTTGGCGTCCGTTCCCATCAGCGTCCACAGGCGGCGTTTTTCGCGTTTGAGTCACGCTGCCTTGAACGATCCGTGCAGCCGGTAAGTCCCCCAGGCTACGGTCAGGGCAGCCTCGTTTCCTTTTCCCTCGAGTGTGATCTTCAGCACATCCTGCGTGGTGGTTTCTTTCGCCAGGTGTAGAGGAGCTTCAAGCACGACAGTCGAAGGATCCAGTCTCTCCTTCATATCGCTGGAAATCAGAAGCGCCCAGCTGTCGTGTTCCCCAGGCTTGGCGAAGAGGCTGTATTTGCCGGCCGGGAGTTTCTTCCCGTTGAAGCTCAGGTCCACCGACGTTGTGAGGGTCGTGGGAGCATTCATCCCTATTCTCCAGAACATCCCGGGCGTTATCATCTCGTCGATATTGCGGCTTCCGAGCTTCGGGGTTCCGTAATGGATGGTGACTTTCCCTTTGCCCAGATTAATGGCGGTCGTGTCCTCTCCAGGCTGATGTGCCGGAAGAAATGCTGCCCAGAACGCGCAAAACAACACCCCTACACCTGCTCTTCTCATACATTCCCCCATGATAGAGATTCCGCACCCGTTTACCTGCTTATAGGATATGCCATGGATTGCTGCAAGTGCAGAGGGGAGTTATGGGCAGGCGAGACGATCCGGGTAGGCGGCTGCAAGCATGGGCGGAATCGCCGGAGGATTCACGTCCATTTCCTCCAAAATGTCGAGCGCATTCACAAGAGCCTGGCCGCGGAAATGATTGTTGGTGATGACATAGGTTTCCTCCGCTGTCTGCCTGGCCCTGTGGATCTGCCTGCCCACCTGCCGGATCTCCTCCTTCGAATAGAGGTAGTCGTAGCGGGCGTCGCGTCCCGCATCCTCATTAAACCAGTTCTGGTAGTTCCGGCCGTGTAGCCGGAAGTATCCGATGCGCGCCGTCACATGAGCGGAAAGCCGAAGCGAATCGCCGATAACAGGCTGATCAATGTTGCAGAAGGACACCCGGTTTTCCCTGAGAAGAGCATAGAAGGCCTCGCTAGACCAGGAGCCGTGGCGGACCTCGAGGGCGAGGGGAAAGCTGTGAAGACGACGGAAGAGCTTCTCGAGATGGTCTGCGTTTTCCGGCGTGTTTTTAAAACTCCAGGGGAATTGGACGAGCACCGCTCCCAGGACACCGGCTTCCATGAGTGGCGCCAGGGACCGGCGGACCTCGTTGCAGTCCGCCACGAGCGTGGGCTGTGCCTCCTTCGTGATCTCATGCGACAGTCTCTGCCAGGCTTTGGCCGTAAATTTGAAGCGGGGATTATTCCGCACGCGTCGTGCCCATGAGGCCGCGTCGTCGGGGCGGGGAGGCCTGTAAAAGGAGCTGTTGATTTCGATGGCATCGAAGTACTCGGCGAGGAAGGCCAGGGGATCAAAGGAGCGGCCTGAACTGGACGGATAGACGATCCCTTCCCAGTCCTTGTAATTCCAGCCCGCGGGCCCGACCCGCAGCGAGGTGTCTCGCGGAGGGGATTGGAAAAGGGAACCCTGCATCGCCATGACGGTGGAGTCTTTCGAGTCTGTGAAGAGATAGGGAGTGGCCCCGATCTCTTCGCACCTCCTGCGAGTGGTGTCCTCTAAGAGATCCACCACAAGGCGAAGAGTCCCTGGTTTCTAGCCCAGAACGACTCCGATGGGTGCGCCCGCCTTCAGGCCCAGTTCCGAGGCGGCGGAGCCTTCGCGCACCACGATCTCGAGGTAGCCCGAGGAGCCGGGTACGATAAATAACTCTCCGGATTTACCTTCGCCGAACGTCTTATGGAAGCTGGTGATCTCGCGCTTGCCCGCGAGGACTTTGCAGGAGCGCGCGTCGCCGCCCGCGAACACCGGGAGGTCCTTCGGTTTCAGGTTCGTGATCAGGTTGCCGAACACATCGACCACCAGAACCGCGGCTTGCATGAGCGAGTCCTTCACCTTGGTCGGCGTGGGGATATTCAGGCGGACGGGATTATCCAGCCGCGGTCCGAATTGTCTCAACGGAATGTCCTTGCTCACCCACGCAGCAACAGGAGCGAAGATATCGCGGCCGTGGAAGGTCGAGGAAATGGGCTTGCGGAAATAATGATCCGCGGTGATCTCATGGACCGAGAAGTCCTCCACGGCATTGTAGACGAAGGAGAGCAGGCCGTTGTCGGGCGCGACGAAGAAATGGGCTGCGGCGACGGCCACTATGGCTTTGCGCACCGTTCCGACGCCCGGATCAACCACGGCCAGATGAATCGTGCCGGGCGGGAAGCAGGCAACGGCCTGGCCGAGAACAAAGGCTCCGGTCAGAATGTCGTGCGGGGGTATCGCGTGCGAAATGTCCACGAAGTGAAGATCGGGGTTGAGAGTCAGCATTACTCCTTTCATCGATCCCACATAGTGGTCCTGCAGCCCAAAATCGGTGAGCAGAGTGACGGTCCGTGACATGATGCCCATAGTAGTTGTTTTTTCCGCAGGTGCGGTCCTCCCGTCTCATTATTACTCGACAGGCGAACCAGCGCGAAGGAATTTCGTGCCGGAGCCGGCTCTTCCCGCCGGGTGGCCTGCTACTTAATTTAAGAGAATAAATCGGTACCGCGCAGTGCCGAGGGTCACAGAGTGCCTTGACTTGCCTTCAGGCCTCCGATATGTTGTGAATCAGGCTCGCAGGCCCGCCCGGCGCCAGCGGCCGGAACAAGCCGCCCAAGTATCCGATCGGACAGTTCCCGACCTCTAGTCATGCGCTCTGGCGCGGCTTTTCAGGAGCGAATTGCCGTGAAGCCGCGTATCTATCTTGACAACAGCGCTACGACGCGCGTCGATGAGGCCGTCCTGGAGGCGATGCTCCCCTCCTTGCGGGAAAACTTCGGCAACGCCAGCTCGATTCACACCTTCGGACAGGCGGCACGGGCCTCGGTGGAGGATTCTCGGCGCGCGGTTGCGGCTTTGCTCGGCGCAGACACACGTGAGGTCGTTTTCACTTCGGGCGGAACGGAATCGGATAATTCGGCCTTGTGGGGCGTTTTCAGAAGCGGATACCGGAGCGGCAATCATATCATCACCACGAAAATCGAGCATCCCGCCATCCTCGCCACCTGCAAGGCGCTGGAGTCGGCGGGCGCGGAGGTGACGCGCCTCGCCGTGGATGCTTCCGGCTGCGTCGCTCCGGAGGCCGTTGCGGAGGCGATACGGGACACTACAATCCTGATCTCCGTGATGCATGCCAACAACGAGACGGGAGTGATTCAGCCGATTGAGAAAATCAGTGCAATTGCGCGCGAGCGCGGCATTCTGATGCACACCGACGCCGTGCAGTCGGCCGGCAAGATCCCGATCAATGTCACTAATCTGGGTGTGGATCTGCTTTCACTTTCGGGACATAAGATTCATGGTCCGAAAGGAGTCGGCGCTTTGTACATACGGAAAGGCACGAAGCTTGTTGCTTTCATGACGGGCGGATCGCACGAGCGCAAGCGCCGCGCCGGGACCGAGAACGTGCCGGGAATCGTCGGCCTTGGTGCAGCGGCGCGGCTTGCGCTGGAGCGGCTGCCGGAAATGTCTACCCGGGTGGGGCAGCTGCGCGCGCGGCTGGAGAGCCGGATTCTGGGATGCGTCCCCGGTGTCAGGGTAAACGGGTCATGTGACAGGCTGCCCAATATCACTAACCTGTCGTTTGAGAGCATCGAAGGAGAGGCGGCGGTCATTGCCCTGGATCTTGACGGGGTGGCGGCATCGACGGGTTCCGCCTGTTCGTCGGGGTCCCTGGAACCCTCTCACGTGCTTATCGCCATGGGCCTGCGGCCCGAAGTGGTCCAGGGATCGCTCCGCTTCAGCCTCTGCTATCACAACACCGAG
>DASQID010000610.1:0-3008 GCA_035631775.1 Acidobacteriota bacterium | reverse complement strand
GGATGCCCGTCCTTCGTAGTAGGCCAAGGCCTGTGCCGCCCGATGTAGAGCGAGCGAACCCCGCGGACTGGCACCCACGAGCAGGAATTCGGACCGGCGGGTTGCCTCCACGATCGCCATTATGTAGTCCAGCAGCGCCTCATCCACCTTAACCTCGCTCACCGACGCCTGGGCATCGAGTATGTCCTCGGCTTTCAGAACCGGCTGGATGTGCTCAATCGCAGGCAGGTAATTCTGTCTTCTCAGAATCTCCTTTTCAGCACCGGTTTCCGGGTAACCCATCTTTATACGCAGCAAGAAGCGATCCAACTGGGATTCGGGCAGAGGATAGGTGCCGTGGTGTTCTATTGGATTCTGAGTTGCGACTACCATAAAGGGACGAGGCAGGGAGTAAGTATTGTTATCAACGCTTACCTTACCTTCGCTCATGGCTTCGAGGAGCGCACTTTGGGTTTTCGGTGTAGTGCGGTTGATTTCGTCCGCGAGCACGACATTTGCGAATATCGGTCCGCGCCGGAACTCGAAGGCCTGCTCCGACTGTCTGAAAACGGAGATTCCCAGAATATCGGAGGGCAGAAGGTCGCTGGTAAATTGTATTCTTCTGAAACTGCAGTCAAACACGCGGGCGAGCGAATGGGCGAGCGTGGTCTTTCCAACTCCGGGAACATCCTCAATCAGCAGGTGGCCGTTAGCCAACAAGCACACTAAGGCGAGTTTGACCGGCTCGGGCTTGCCTCGGACCGTAGTTTCTATGGCTGCCTGGAGCTGGCGGATTCTTCTAGTGTCTGTGTCGGCCGCCTTTTGCATCGGCGTAGTATACACCGTTGGGACACGGCGGACCTAGAGCAGCGAGGGTTTTGCCTCTGCGTTCTCTCGCGCATTGCGCATTGTGACTCTGTGAAACAGACACTACGCCGGGGCGCCGATATCTCAGAAGAGATTGCGCTGATTGCCTGGAGGGAGGATCTTGAAGTGCTCGTAAGCCTTGCGGGTTGCCATTCTTCCCCGCGGCGTACGGTCGAGAAACCCTATCTGGATCAGGTAGGGCTCGTAAATGTCCTCGATGGCATCCTCATCCTCATTGATCGCCGCGGACAAGGAGCCCACTCCCACGGGGCCGCCGTTGTACTTCTCGATGATGGTCAGCATCAGCTTGCGGTCGATCTCGTCAAATCCGTAGTTGTCCACATCCATCATTGTGAGGGCGTCCATCGCAATCCGGCGCGAAACCCGCCCATCTGCTTTGACATCCGCGTAATCCCGAACCCGGCGCAGGAGGCGGTTCGCTATCCTTGGCGTCCCCCGGCTGCGCGCGGCGATTTCAAGCGCCCCTGGTTCGTCGATCTCGACTCCCAGAATAGAGGCAGATTGCAGCACGATGATTTTGAGGTCCTCATGGCTGTAGAACTCGAGTCGGTGAATAATCCCGAAGCGCGCGCGAAGGGGGGCTGTGAGGAGACCGGCGCGTGTGGTTGCTCCGACAAGAGTGAAGTGCGGCAGGGGCATCTTGATACTGCGCGCCCCTGGACCTTCACCGATGATGATGTCTATGTAATAGTCTTCCATCGCCGGATAGAGAATTTCCTCGATCGCCGGATGAAGACGGTGGATTTCGTCTATGAAAAGAACATCGTTTGGCTTCAGGTTAGTCAGGATTGCCGCCAGGTCTCCTCGCTTTTCGATGACCGGCCCGCTGGTTGTGCGAATGCCGACGCCCAACTCATTGGCTATTATCGTGGCGAGAGTCGTCTTTCCGAGTCCCGGCGGGCCATACAGAAGAACGTGGTCCAGAGCTTCCTGGCGTTTGAGCGCTGCGCGGATGCTGATCTCGATGTTCTCCTTGACTTTGGGCTGCCCGATGTACTGTCGCAGCGTCTGGGGCCTCAGGCTCAGCTCAAAGGACTTTTCTTCCGCACGGGAGACCGGGCTCAGCAGTGTGTTTGCGTGGGCATTATCAACCATAGTTCAGTATGCCTGAAGAATCAGCCGGCCAGCCGGTGCAAAGTGTGTCTCAAGAGATCCTCGAAACTGCGCTCGCACTCTCCGGATCGGATTATGAGTGAAAACGCTTTCTCTGCCGCCGGTCGCGGATAACCCAGATTCACCAGGGCAGAGAGAACATCCTCCTGCAAGACATCGGTTTTGCCCGTGTCTCGGCCGGCCTGGGCCTGCTCCGGAAGGAGGAACGATGTGACCTGATTCTTCAATTCAAGCACCACGCGCTCGGCAGTCTTCCTACCAACCCCAGGGATTGCCGTGAGTCTCGCCAAGTTGCTTTCGGCGATGGCCTGCGCCAACTCTTCGACCTTGGCTCCCGACAGGATGGCGATTCCCAGCTTCGGACCGATTCCGCTTATGGAGATGAGCTTGAGGAAGAAGTCCTTTTCACGCAGCGAATGAAAGCCGAAGAGGGATATCTGATCTTCCCGCACATGGGTATGGATGTTCAGGGTGACTTCGTTCCCTTCGGGCGGAAGCTCATAAAAGCTGGTGAGCGGTATCTGCACCTCATACCCGACGCCGTGAACGTCCAGTACCACGAGGTTCGGTTTTTTGTGAAGAAGCTGGCCCCTCAAGTACCCGATCATCGATGCAGTCCTGTCAGGCTACGGCACGTAGCGTATTGTGCGCCGTGCCTCCGGTCAAGTTTTTCCATGAATAGGCGTCATTATTCTGCCTTGGACTGCAGTGGAATGACTCCGCTCTGTTTCCACCCCCATGCGGCGCCGTGGTGCCCCACTCCGGACCCAGCTTCGCGGGCAGGCCGATGCCAGGCTTCTCTGGCGAGGACGATTATTCCGGCGCATGACCTTTGGAGACAAGCCATGGAATAGCTTTCGTAGCATTTTTAAAAGTGTGCTATAAGCTCTTTCTGAATCCGAGAGCAAGGAGGAATAATGTCCGATCAAATGGAAGCGTTGGGGATGATAGAAACCAAGGGGCTCGTCGCCATGATTGAAGCTGCGGATGCCATGGTCAAAGCCGCCAAGGTGACCCTCGTCGGATGG
>DASQID010000609.1:0-1806 GCA_035631775.1 Acidobacteriota bacterium | reverse complement strand
GATTTCCTTCCTGACTTTCAACAATCCGGCCGCCACCTGCCGCTGATAATTCGTCTCTGTCAGATATCGAGTGCCCCGTGCTGTCGTTGTCTTGGCACCGATGCTGATGGTTTCCACGACTCGCACCGCGACGCCGGCCTTGCTGACCCTGGCGCCGATCCCGGCAATCTGCACCGACTGCGGCTCGAAAACGTGCCAATTCGTTACCAGCACGCGTCCCTGCGTCAGAAGGGGGATCAAGTGAGAAGGCACCAGGTCACGCGTGCGATAGATGCTGGCCTCCCCAAGGTTCGGATCCAGCTCCCTGAGGCGGTCCCGGATGGTCACATTCGGACAGACCACGAGGACTACATCCGAAAAGCGTCCGCCGCTTCGATCGTTGATCTTATTGAGAATGCTCCATGCCGCAAGCATTCCCATAACCGTCGTTTTGCCGCCGCCGGTGGCCATCTTGCAGGCGTAACGAGTAAAGCCTGTGTATCCCTCAGATCTCTTTTCGTCTCCTGGCTCGTCACGCGGTACGGCAATCCCCTGCCGTAAATCGGCCCGGGCTTCGGTCAGAAAGACGATCGTCTCCGCCGCCTCGAGCTGGGCGAAGAATAGCCTTTGCTCGCGCCCTTCACGGCGCCACCAGGAGAGCAACTCCAGCGTCGTCCGTGTAACCCCCGGATATCCAGCCCGCCGCCATTCCGCGACGCGCTCCCGGATCAGATTGACCAGCTTCAGCTCAATGACCGTCCCGACGCCCTCGCCCGCTGTCTTGCCCGGCGCGGACTTGGGATCGCGATAGAAATAGACGGCTTTGCGGCGGCCCGCGACTCTCTCGGGAACCTCGCCTTCGACAATATTCCAATGCTCCTCTGGTTCCTCAAACGGCGAGCTGATGATGGGCTCGGGAACCTCGTAGCTGCTCATAAGTTGAAGGCCTTCTGGATGGCGTCAAGCTTCTCGACAACCTCGGGATGGATCTCTTCTGGACGCATCAGGGCTGCGATCTCGTGATATCGGGTGTAGGGAATTCCATGAAGCCCTGCCGCAGTCAGGGCGGGAGGAATCAGTTCCGTGCGTGCCTTGGTCCCTAGAAGGAGTGGATTATCGGCAAGTGGATCGCGAAGGAACGCCGGCGGGTATACGTCCTCAAAATGCTTTTGCAGATCCGCGACGTGCAGCCTGGCCGCCTCGGCACCACCTGCCTCACGCTCGACGAATCTGGCCAGTGATGTGGGGTGAACGAGATAGCTTTCGATCTCATATCGCTTCCATCGCAACCGCTGGAGGCCACTGCCTGAGATAGAGGTCGCCTCAATCTCGGGATGCGCATCCCCGTCCACCAGTTCAAGCCCAGGCAGATCTGGTCGAATCAGTTTCAGGGCTTCATAGTGCTCCCTGGATTTGATGCCCGACGCTCTGGTCCTTGGCTCCCAGACCGTTTTCTTCCAGAAGAGCTTCGTCGTCAAGGTCTCCAGCGCAGGATGATTCAGCACCTTGGCCCATTCGCGGAGGATGTCAATGTCCGTGTAATCCTCAACATAGAGGACGCCGGGCGCTTTTATTGCCAACATGATGTCAGTATGGCTCAGGACTCCCAGCGAATCGGCCAGACGCTCACGTTCGACCGCACTGGTGAGTATCTTCGGCTTGTCGAATAGCATGCACAGCTCCGAGGGTTCCACGGAATTGATGATCACTTCGGAGTGAGTGGCGATGATCAGTTGCGAGTTCTGGGCCGCGGCGACGGATCGAAGCTCGCTGTAAATCGTGTCCTGAAGAATCACGTGCAGATGCGCGTCGGGCTCGTCTATGAGA
>DASQID010000608.1:0-6576 GCA_035631775.1 Acidobacteriota bacterium | reverse complement strand
TCCTTGTACCCGTTCTGAATGGCGAGATTGTAGGACTCCTGGCTTTCAATCAGGAATGTCGTGTTCTTAAATGAGAGCTTGCGGTGAAAAATCATGAACGCGAGATGTTTTATTTCCGCCGGCGTCCATTTGACGCAGCCTTGCTTCACGCAGGCTCTGCAGAAAGGGTACGGGCAAAGCCTCTTCTTCGGCAGCAATCGCCAGTTTCTCGGGCAGTAGAGACGTGGATCGTGAACGTTGCGCACCAGCGGCCTGCCCGTCGAGAGACAGGCATAATAGACGAATGGATTTTGCTGGTTATGGAGGTGGATTACGTCGGGGCGCTCCGCTCCGACAATCTGTTTGATGGCATGAACGAGGCGGCGGTTTCTGCTCAGTGAGGAGAACAAGTCGCTCTGCCCGAATGGGTACTCGAGGTAGTCCACGAAGTACTCTTTACGTTTTCCGGTGAGCCCCCCTGACTGCGCTTCGGGGGCGACGATGACGTTTTCAAGGCCATGTTTCTCGAGCACGTCCAGGACCGTAAAGAGCAGCCTCTCGGCGCCTCCGAACGGACGATAATAGGAGCAGAAATGGAGGATCTTCATCAATCATACCCTGGAGCTGGCCGCCGTTGTTCATCGGGCAGGTACACGGGTTTGTTGGGCTTGCACAACAGGTACGCGGCGACCATCGGATACACCAACACCATCAACGAATTGACAATCCAGCGCAGCAGAGCCCCGCTCTCCACGAAATCCGAGTGTTGCCAGAAGAACCACCTTCCAGTATAACTCGCCACGAGCTTTGCTCGCGCAGGGACGTCTGCGAGGACTTCGCTCACGCGGTCATAACCCACAACGTGCTCTGAGTTGAGACAGAGGACGGCGATATCGAAATCCTCACGCTTCACGAGTGGTCGCACGCGGGCATAGGAACGTGGGGTAACCCAGCGGTCCAGAATCTCATACTTCACCATCTCCCGAAAGTATTCGTGATTGAGGCCCGTGCCGATGACGGAATACTGCGCGGATGGGTAGAGGCTGCGCAGGCACTCGAAAGCTCGCGTGACCTGTGCCATCTGCGCCGTCCGGAAGACCAACACCTTGCGTACATCTTCGGGAGGCGGAAAAGCATTTGTGGTCTCACACATCAGGTTCATTCCTTGACCCCTCCAGCTTCGGCCTGGAAAGTCCCACGATCGGCCGACCGATCCAGCACATCGGGCAATTCCAGTTTGAGCGGATCGAGACCTCACCTGTTGCGAGTGGCCTGGTTGTGGATCAGCAAATGGTGCTGGTCCAAGCTGAGGTCTGCATCACCAGTCACGTCTCCTCAGCTGCGCAGCAGGATCGCTTTACCATCGAAGGATCCCCTGGCATGCCACGCGCGGAAGTACGGTTCCAGTTCATCGCGATAAATCCTATGGCGAATGAGCGCGCGCAGAGGCTCGCCGTGTGCTCGTAGCGTCGCCAGCGCCTGTTCGAAAAAGAGATTCGGGACTGCGAACACACCCTTCAGGGACAGCCTTCAGGGACAGCCTCTTGAAGATCAGCGCCTGCACATTCACCTGAGCCATGCATGAATCGTGGCGGTCGAGGCCAAGCGTCAGAACCCGACCCCCTGGGGCGCACAACTCCAGCGCCAGGGCAAGGGTCTCTGGCGGCGTTGTCACGAGGACGACACTTGGCAGACTGCCGAGATTGCCGTGCACAGTTGTCCGGTTCGCTTTTTCGTAGGAGATGCACGCCGGAATGCCGAGGGATGCTGCGAGAGCCAGGTCTGGCCGGCGACCGACAACCAGCCGCGGCAGCTCCCTGAAAAGAACACCGGAAAGATAAGATGCAATCAATCCCAAGGTCCCACTGCCCAGAAGGAGCACCCTGTCTGATTTGTCGAGCTGAGCAGCGTCCAGCATGTCAAGCGCGACATTCGCTGGCTCAACCAGTGCCAGTAAGTCGTCATCCAGTCCTTCGGCGTCGACCAGGGAACGTTCGTCGCAATCACTATATTCCCGGTATCCTTGTTTGTTGACTATGAGGTCTCGACACTCCCGGAGGCGTGCGCTTTGGCAGTATGAGCATTTCAGACAGGGGGCGGCGTTGAGAACCGCGACCCGCTGGCCCAAGCGGAATCTGCCATCCGGTCGCCGGGCTGCGACAATGGTCCCCGCGAATTCGTGCCCCTCCTCCGACCAGTCCTGAGCCCAGTCTGCCGCGGCGTGGAGATCGCTCCGGCACAATCCACAAACGTCAATTCTCACGCGGTAGTCTTTCTCGGGCAGATCAGTAACTGGGCACGTCTCCCATCGGAACTGCAGTGGTGCCTTCAATAGGAAACGCCGGGAGGACAGTGGGAAGTTTGCCATCATTTTCTCCCGTTAACAGCCTGTGGGTCCGCATCGCTCTCCACCGTGGGCAGCTCTACTCTATTGTTTGGTGCGACGTCCAGCCGTAAGACCTGAATTCCGCGGTCCAGAACTTGCCTTAGGCTCTCGCATATCTCACTCGTCTTGTCGCCGGTAGCAACCACGACTGCGTCTGGTGCAATGTATCTGATCTGCGACCGACTGATTACCTGACGGCCGCACCATTCCTGCCCGATTCGGGCTGGATCGTCATTGCAGATGCCCACGACGCCAAATTTTGCCGGTTCCAACGCGTGAAAGACCAGGTCCGCAAGGTGTCCGCTCCCGAACTGGATCACTCTCTGCAACACTTTGTGCGCACTGGCCAGTATCCGTTCTCGAATCCGCTCCTTGGCCTCGGCGAAGATGCTCACCATTTCATGAACGAGTTCTTCCTGAATGTTCTGAAGCTGGTCCCTCCCGGCGGCTGTCAGTTGATAGGTGATACACTTCGAACTTCGCCGATGGTACTCAAGTAGACCTGTACTGCACGGGTCCTTCATGTAATTGTCGACCATCGCCACCAAAAGATCACAGCGCCGCGCCAGCTCCGCCTGGTCAGGCGTAAGTTTGATGCAAGCTGATCGAGAATGTTGAACTTGTTTGATCTGGGCGCACGAATGAACAGGGCTCTGGCATTTTGTGCTGCATTTATTTCACTCATTGAATGGTTCCCGATGCCGACTGCAAATCTGACACTGCAGCAACAAGGATCTTGATCGGCAGAAAGGGGTGATTTCTTTATGGTTTGTTGATTAGCGGCTGAGCCAAGTCCTGAGGGGATTTCTATAAAGTTCATTCAGTGGTTGTATTTGGCCCGGCAAGCAAGACCTTTGATTCATCCTCTCGCCGTGTAGCGTGCTCTCACTGATCACTAACGCATAGGATAGCAAGGGGAGAAAGAGCGGTCGCCCACACCAGACTAACGGACGCCTACTACATTCTCAAACACTGGACATCCTATCGAGAGCCGGGAGCGGATTACTTCGACCGTCTGCATCGTGAAAGAATCCGACGATACCGTGTCAGACGACTCCAAGATCTCGGCTACCGAGTCATGCTCGGCGAACGAACGGTTGCGCAACCGAGGCGTATTGTCGGAGACGGCGAATCGCCACGGAAATCGCTGAACTCAATCAATTGATGACACGATAAGGACGGCAGGTAACTGGCCGCTGCCAGGACAGGTTTCGCACCTGACAAAGCCAGCTGAAAATGAACAGGATCATTCCCGGAGCAGAGTGGGTTCTTTCACTGGTCGTGTGAAAAGCTCCTCTCCCGGTTAGCGTGAAGGACGCCTTCAATTGGACTTGATATTGCTCCCCTCCCTCTCGTGCAACTACAAGTGCCATTACTGCTTCACCCGGTCTCCTAAAATGAGGAGTAGAGTCGCCGTGCTCGGGCTGAGGTGCCAGCCTTCGGCAGACGATTGGTTGGTAGGCATTAAATGGCTCGAGGCCGAATGGGGTGCTGTCGAAACCGTGACCGTCAGCGGAGGCGAACCGCTTCTCTTTGGAGAAATCATCCAGCTGTTGGTTGGATTAGGGGAGACCTACGGTAAAGTGTATCTGACCAGCAACCTAGCCTTTCTCACGGAACGGTTCTTCGATATACCGCCGGGCAAGATCGCAATGACTGTTTCAGCTCATTTGGACTTGCATGGACAAATACGACAAGAATTTGTTACGAACTTGAGGGAGTTAAAAACCAGGGGATACGATTTTGATATCAATTTTGTCGCTTTTCCTGGGCAGCTCCGAAAATATGACCAGGTGAAGAATTTGGCGCAAGAGATGGGTTGCAGCTCCCATTTAGAACCCTACGTTGATTATAATGCGTCAACCACCAGCTTTGGAACCTTCGAGAGCCCTGACGACCAGAAATATTTCTTGGACAACGCCTGGGACTCTGACAGGCATGCGATCACAGCGGCCAACAGGAGGGGCCGGCAAATAACAAACTGCAATGTTGGGCTCAAGTGCCCAACGATCGCGGCGAACGGCGACATTTATCCCTGCCTCGGCATGATGTTTGAGGACCGTTTCAAGTTGGGAAACCTGTTTGATAGGAGAAGCGATTTCGAGACCATATGTAAGATCCAACCCATAGCATGCGACATATTCTGCCCCTGTGCCCTGAACTACCGAGAAGCTTTCCAATAAACAAGGTCCTTCTGCAAGCGTAGCCCGTCCGCCGCATATCTCGCATCGAGTGTTGCTCGATCGGGCTCGCATCATATAAAGCACGCCTGTGAAGATAATCGACTACCTCGCGGTCGCCCCGGAACCAAAAATGAACTGGCGACATCCCTGGAGGAACTTCGATCATTCTAGGACTAGACTGCCTTTTTTGGTCGGAGTGAGTGGAAGGCCTTCCGGAGCAGGGGGGCACACCGCAGATTCGGGAAGATCACCTCTACTACACAAACGAATCACACGGATTCCACGACCCTGGAAAGAGATCAGGCTTTGGTAAGTCTCATCGGCTCTTTCAACGGTGGAATTGATTATCGAGTCAGGTGCAACAAACTGGATCTGGGAGGGACTCATCATCGACCGCCCAAGACATTCACGACCGACCTTTCCGGGATTATCGTCGCAGATTCCTACAATGCTCACATCCGCCGATTCGAGCGCATGGAAGACCAACTCCGCTAGATCGCCGCTGCCGTAAAGAACGGCTCTGCGAAGATTGCCATTGCACTGACTTAGAATCATCTCCCTTATACGCTTCTTGGCGTCGATGAAGAACCTGACGTCCTCCTGCAATAACTCCCGCTCTGTCGCATCAGCCGACTCCATACCGGCGACCGTCAGATGGTAGGAAATGCTCTTCGAACTTTTGCGCCGATACTCCAGCAGACCAGATGTGCAGAGCTCCTTCATGTAATTGTTGACCATCGCGACTGACAACGCACAACGTTGAGCCAATTCAGCCTGCGTGATCTCAGGATCCGCGGCGATCTGCTTCAGGATGTGAAGCTGATTCAACTTAGGTGCCGGCAGGTACAGGCTTTGGAGCGCTTTTGCTCTCATCGCTTTCACTCACTGTATGGTTCGAAATGCCACGCCAAGAATTCTCCTCCACCAGCTACAGAAAGTTTATCGTCGGAAAAAGCAGTGACCTTTAAGGTTTGTACCCTCGGGATCACACGAACAGGGTTGAAGCATGGCCCGATTTCATTCAATGGTTGTAGGATGCAGGCGTGGCGGCAATTCCTGGAAAGCGCGACGGTGCCGCTCATTCGCTCACAGCGGCATACCCTCTTGCAGAGTTTTGTGCTAGCTTCTTGCCATGCGGCGATATACCGAAGAGCACGCCAAGGCCGGCACCGGCGGGAAACTGCCGACAATCGAATGCTGGGAAAATCAGTACGCCGGCTACGAAATCGAGATCGTCATCCCCGAATACACCTCCATATGTCCCAAGACCGGGCTCCCCGACTTCGGCACAATCTATGTCAGCTACGAACCCGACCAGTGGTGCATTGAACTCAAATCACTCAAGGAGTACATCAATGCATACCGAAGTGTCGGCATCTTCTACGAGAACGCCGTTAACCGCATCCTGCGCGACCTCGTAAAAGCCTGCAAGCCCGTCTCAATGCGAGTCCGCGGCGAGTTCACACCCCGCGGCGGAATCCAAAGCCGCGTCGAAGCCTCCTATCACAAGAAGAAAGCAGGCAGCAGGCAGCGGGCAGGAAATAAAAGATGGCTTGAGAGGAACAGCCGGGATTGAGTTGGCTACTGCCCGCTGGTCGTTCCGCATTGACCCTTAGGTGCGCATGGAATAATCTGCAGGTGTGTCGGAACAAAGGTACACGAATGCTCTGATCCACGAAACCAGTCCCTATCTGCAGCAGCATGCCCACAATCCGGTTCATTGGTATCCATGGGGAGATGAGGCGCTGCGCCGCGCCAGGGAAGAAGACAAACCCATCCTGCTCAGCATCGGCTACTCGGCATGCCACTGGTGTCATGTCATGGAGCATGAATCTTTCGAGAACAAAGAGATTGCCGAGCTGATGAACGAAAACTTCATCAACATCAAGGTCGACCGCGAGGAGCGCCCCGATCTCGATACCATCTACATGCGGGCTGTTCAAATGATGACAGGAAGCGGCGGCTGGCCCATGACGGTTTTCCTCAGCCCCGAGCAGATTCCCTTTTATGGAGGAACGTACTTCCCTC
>DASQID010000607.1:0-5907 GCA_035631775.1 Acidobacteriota bacterium | reverse complement strand
CGCTCGAACCTCATCTGATCCCAAAAGGCGATTTTGTCGAAACGACTGGATTCGGGTTGTGTAGACGAGGAGCAAGTCGGCTTGAAAACGAGCTGACGCCTCCCTTAGATACGGGACAGTGCGCTTTTCCGGAATGAGCAGCGATGGCATGAAACGAACTTGGGACAACTGCGGCGAGGATTTCAAGACTTCGATCAGATGATCAGCGTTTTGGGCCTCGGCATCAGTGAGGCTCTCATCATACCAACTTCTCGAGTTAAGGCTAAGAATTGCCAGTCGGTGACGATCCGCAATAGTGATTTGTGCTCCTAAAATCTTCTCGATGTCCTGGTTTGACAAGACTGCTTGATCGCCCTTAAAGAGTGACTCCTGCAGGCGGTCAGAATCTCCAGAGATGATGCCTGAGGGTGGAGGAGGAGGAGGCACCACCTTCTTGGCACAAGCGCCTTGGAAAATCTCACTTACCAACAGAGTAACTGCAAAAAGGGTATGGTACTTCATTGACACCTCAATAGGTTCTTGATCTGCAGCCAGACTTTCTATTAATCAGGCTAAGAGGTTACGACTATACTGCAACGATCGGCTCTATGGCTATGATTCTGCAGGACCGAGATTCGAGGACCGAGCTCGCGGTCTCCAGCTGGCGACTGCATAACTCCCGAGATCGGCGATATGGGAGATGACCCCACCGACCTGGAAATGGGCACACCGTTCCAGGATTACTTCCTCGATCGCGACCTTTGGACAACTGGCGCGCAAGCGCAATCGCGGGCAAGAACAGCAAATCGTCGAAGCGATCTTTCGCGCCGCGCGTGGCGTCGGCAGTGGTTCGGCGACAAAAAACTTGGACATCCGGTGCCATCCTAACTGTTCCCTGGCCTATCCCTCGAGTGGAGGTGCTTGCCCGAAATTTCGGAGAATGATAACCTCGTGCCAATTTATCAGCGCCTCGAGGATGGGGGTCATGCTAATCAGCCGGGTAATATCCCTCGTCAGTGCAGCGTTGATTATGATGCCGCCTGTTGTCGGTGGCATCCAGACAGATGCCGATAGACAATGGGCGTTGAGGCCCAAACAGTCCGTCTATGTCGTTGCGGTTAAGGCCTCCCCTCGTGCCAGATGGGCGATCTGGGACAGGTATCTGCGCGATGTTATCCATCTCCGCTGCGGCAAGATAGCAAAGATGGCGGAGGCGGGTGGCGGTCCTCCGCTATATCCAGAGCCGCCGACGCTGGAGCGATCGATTCTCGATCAAACTCCCATGATCTCAACCGATCCGCTTCTTCAATCGGGGATCACCTCCGAATTCATAAAACTGAAAGAATTCAGACAGGCCGTATCCGCGGATTCTGCCGATTTTGTGTTTATTGCGTTTGGCATGTATCCTGGCATTGACACCTACCCATACGGAAACAGTTTCATCGATCTTGAGCCAGGAAACGACGACCCGTCTTATTCCGCCTCGTATGTCGAAGTGCTCAGTTTCCTGGTGCCCGCGTCCATCTTTCGGAGAGTGAGAAAAGACGTGGCAAGCCTGAGCGACGCGGCACAATGGCAAGGCTACGCCACAAGCAGCACCCCGGTAACCAAGTGCGGCGGCACGGCACAACAGGCGGTGGCCGGCGCGTTGGTCAGCAAGCTTCACCGCGACGGCATCAAGAAGAGCACGTCTCGTCGGCCAGAGCCTATTGCGCGGCGACCTGTTTCGAATGAAACAATAGACCCCTCTGACCCAAATAAGGCGAGTGAGGGTAGCGGGCAGGCGCGAGGGTCCGCCGCCGCGCAGGGTACGACAACCATCAAGGTTGAAACCTCCCTCGTTGTTGTACCCATAAGCGTGCTCGACAAGAACGGTCGTGCCGTGCCGAATCTGACCAGGCAGGATTTCCAGGTTCTGGAGGAAAATGTCGAGCAGGAGATCAACCATTTCAGTCCGATGGAGGCGCCGTTTCATGTCGCGTTGCTCATCGACACATCGGGAAGCATGCGCCTCAATGACGGTTCCTTGCGGAAGGTCGTTGGGAACTTTATCCAAAATCTCCAACCGCAGGATCAGGTGATGGTTGTTTCCTTCAACAGCGAGGTCTACCTGAACTCGGAGTTCACGAACGACCGCTATCAACTCGGGAGCGCCTTCAGTCAGATTCGCATTGGCGGAGGCACCCGCCTCTATGATGCCGTGGACCTGGTTCTATTGGAGCGGCTCCGTCAGGTCGACGGGCGCAAAGCCATCGTCCTTTTCACTGACGGGGTGGACACCGAAAGCCGGGTATCGGAGGCCCGCCATACCCTGGAACTCGCTGAGGAATCGGGGACGCTGATTTATACAATTCGGTACGATACTGCTCGCGAGGTCGCCGAGCAGCCCGTGTTTTCCAACCTTCGAGGCAAAGTAATAAGTCTAGGCACTCCTCGTCCCAACATTCTCGTCGCCGGCGCAGAGGCATATCGATTGGCTTCACAGTACCTGAGCGACCTGCCGGAAAGAACGGGCTCACGCGCATTCCAGGCCCAATCCACCAGCAGTCTCAATGAGCCATTTTCCACGATCGCGGGGGAACTACGACAGCAGTACGAACTCAGCTACTACCCGACCAACCCGGCGCACGACGGCAGTTATCGGCGTATCCTCGTGCGGGTAGACCATCCGGATGTCGTCGTGCGTGCCCGCCCAGGCTATCGCGCGGCCAAGAACTAACTGTTGCCAATCCGAGGAGGTTGTCCCTCGGAAACGGCCATATGGAAAATGAGCCCGTCAACCCGGAGATCATTTGCCGTCCCCGGGATTACTTCGTCGATGGCGACTTCTGGACAACGTGGTCAATTCAGACTTCTATTGGACCTTTGGCGATGGGGGCTGATGTACAGGTAAAAATGAAAATGTCACGGGGCGAAGGCCTGAGGAGCAACTGACCCGGAACCTCATTCGAGATGCGTTAGAGAGTCTATATCCCACCATCATCGGAAGTTCTCCACCAGCATCAGGTCGCTGCCGGCTTCGTCGACTTGGCTGCAGAGAACGGTCCTGACGTCGGGGGAAACCCTGAAGAAAAACGCCTTATTCTCGATCGTCAGAATCTTCTTTGTCTTTCCGGTGGGGGAATCATAGAAGATCAGGTCGCGATGCCCCTGCTTGTCAGTTCGTGTCACGAAGCAGATTCCATGTTCCCCAACAGTGCATCCGCCCCAATCGTCCATTTTTGACTCTTCTCCCCCGCCAGTGGGAATCCTCCATACGCCGCCGCGGCCCGGCGTTTCAGCCTCCCAGTAGTAAAGGAATTTCCCGTCGGGTGATTCCTGCGGGACGTCTCTCTCTTTTCCATTGGGGGTGATCTGAACCGCCTCTCCACCAGCGGCGGGCACCTTCCAGATCTCAGACCATCCGCTGCGTTTTGAGCCAAAGTAGATCCATTGGCCATCCCGGGACCAGGATGGGTTGGTCCAATGAAGAGCCGATACGGTCCTCCTCGGACGTTTGTCACACAAACGTACCGTTCTCCTCCAACGACTGTACCAAAAGCTATGCTGCGACCGTCCGGAGACCACGCCGACCGGTCAGCGTCCTCTCCTCTGAGCGAGGTCAGCTGAACAGTATTCGACCCGTCGCGATCGCACACCCAGACTTCCCAGAATCCTGAGCGGTCTGAGTTGAAAGCAATCTTCTTACCATCGGGCGAGTACGCCGGCGACAATTCCGCTCTTGTAGACGAAATGAACTTAAACGGGAGCCCTGAGCGTTGAAGATGAGGGAACGTTTACGAATCACATTGGCCGCACTGTTCATTGCATTGGCAGTCTCACTCTTCCTTCATTTCATTCTCTTCGTGGTTATGGTCGCGAGCAGAAACGAATCATCCACAATGGTTCGTGCGGCTGAATCGTTGCTCGCGCCTCGCCAGCGGGCCCGGGGGCCAGCAGCAAAATGTGAAGTTATTCTTGCGCCAGCCCTAAGTAATCGCAGATCCATCATCACATGCGAGACCGACCATTGCGGCCTTCACCACACCCCCATCACCAATTTCGACCTCACCCGATCTACATACTCGCTGTATCCCACCAGTTCCTTCTTCAGTACACGATCCTCGAGCACCGTCCTCACGACGAACATCGAAACAAACAGCCCGGCCACGATAAAGGCCCAATTCGATCCGAACAACAGCGGGACTCCCAGAGTTCGCAGGCTCCAGAACGCGTAGCCGGGATGGCGGACAAAACGATAAGGCCCCTCGCTCACGACGTGATGACCGCGATCCTCCTGAATCCGAATGACCGCCGAGAAGAACCGGTTGACCCGCATTGCCCAAGTCAGACCCGACGTTCCGAGAATTACGAGAGCCAGTCCCAGCAGATTCTCCCAGACCGGCTGCGGGTTGGTCCACCCCCAACGATGATCGAGCCCGGGGACGACGAGTTCGGCAATGGTGAACACTCCCACTAAACCGACGAAGTATTGGTCCCAAGCCTTCGCGCCCAGCTTCTTCCGAGACATTCTCTCCTCGATCAACCCCTCGTCGAGGCGAAATGGACCGACCAGCGGCACGATCGTGCTGACGACAAGCACCGCCATGTAAGCCCACGCTGGCCACCATGCCAGGTCTCCCGCCGCTACAAATAGCACCACCCCGATTGCTATGGTTGCGACAATGGTCCGAATTCCTGCGCGAGCGATAAGGCTCACTTGCCCCCTCCGTTTTGACTGATAAAAATGCAGCACGACCAACTGGGACTGGGTCTGGCCTTTCTTGGGCGAACGACAACCAGGAGAGCGTGACGTTACGCCGGAGTGCTGGAATCCCTGCCCAAGGCTTTTAGCACCGCCTCTAGCTTGCTCTCGATACGGAGATTTGCAGCGCCAACGAAATACGGCATCATGAACATGTTGACAATCGGGATGAATCCAAGAATGGTCCACAGCACGACGTTGCGCCCTTTTTCCTTGGCCAATGCCCTCGTTACAAAGCCGAAGAAGAGTGACAAGATTGTTATTGGAGCGAATTGGATTAGCAGTTCAGTTCCTGAAGGTTGCATAGCATTCCTCACTACTGGCTGTGTTTTCTGCAAGATGGTTCGGCGACCAAGCCAAATTCAATCGGAGCAAGAGGATTGGGCGCGTCCTCACCCACTTTCCAATATCACACGGCCAGGGCCTCTATGGCAGAAGCTACTGCTCGATCTTCGCTGGTGCCACTACATACACATATTCGAGAGATCCCTTCCCGGTATTCTCGACGTTATGGCGAGTGGCTGGCGGAATATAAAGCAGCCTCGGCGCTACAAACGTCAATTTCATCTGACCTTCAATATGGACCTCTCCCTGCCCTCGAAGAATCACCAGTGCTTCCTCGTTTTGCCCAGTAGTGTGCCAACCGACTGTCTTACCGGGCTTCAGGCGGACAAACCCGCTCCGCATCCCTGTCGTCTGCGGCGCACCTTGCAGCAAGGGGCAATCTGCCTTCGGGCATTCGAGTGGCAACGTCAGAGGTTGCGGCCTCGACATTTGCGAAGAAAGAGGTGCAACGAGAAAGAGCAGCGCGGCTGAGGTGGTTATTACCAGGGTTACCTGAAATCCCTTCATGGAGGCTCCTACAATGCTGTTCGCGACACTCAGCCCTTACCGTCACTGCCCTGCTATATAGTTTCTGTCGCGAAACTCGATGAATCGCCCGTCAGGTCGGGCCCCGGAGGGGCCCAAGCAAGTAGCCGGGGGCGCAAGCCCCCGGATAGGATATTGCATAATATCGAGCCCCGGCAGGGGCGAAAGGCCCGTGTATGCCATGTGTTATCTGTCGCCCCTTCAGGGCTCTGATCTTTCTTGACAATCCCAACCCCGGGCTGCGCTGCGCTTGCCCGGGGCTATTGGCTGGCGCCCCTCCGGGGCGCTTTCCGCATGGCCAAGGAGTTTCGCGA
>DASQID010000606.1:0-6465 GCA_035631775.1 Acidobacteriota bacterium | reverse complement strand
TCGTAGCCAATGCCAACAGTAACACGATCTCGGCTGTGGACGTGGCTTCAGGCAAGGCGGTGGAGCACATTTCGGTGGCCCTGTATCCGAATAGCCCTGCCGGCAGCACGACCAATGCCCTGGCCTTGAGCCCCGACGGCTCCCGGTTGTTTGCTGCCAACGCAGACAACAACGATGTGGCGGTGATCGACATCACCAGGTCCGGCGCCAGCAAGGTGCTCGGTTTCATTCCTGTGGGCTGGTATCCCACTGCACTGGCTGTCAGCCGGGACGGCAAGACGCTCTATGTCGCGAACGGCAAGGGAAACCAATCCATGGCTAATCCCAAAGGACCGCAGCCGACCAAGAGGTGGGGCAGGGAAGCCGAGTACATTGGGAGACTGCTGCTGGGGACGGTATCGGTTATCCCCGTGCCGGACGTGGAAGCGCTGGCTCGACACACAGAACAGGTCTATAAGAACGTACCTTACAGTGAGCAGACCCGCTTGGCAGTTGACTTTTCCGGAACAAGTGCCATTCCAAAGCGTGTCGGGGACAAGTCACCAATCGAGCACGTGATATACATCATCAAGGAAAACCGCACCTACGACCAGGTGTTCGGGGACATCAAGGAGGGTAACGGCGACCCCAACCTGACTTTGTTCGGGGAAGAGATAACCCCAAATATCCATGCGCTGGCCCGCGAGTTTGTGCTTCTCGACAACCTCTATTGCGACGCCGAGGTCAGCGCGGACGGCCACAACTGGTCCATGGGAGCTTATGCCACGGATTATGTGGAGAAGACCTGGCCCTCGCAGTACTCCGATCGCAGGAAGACCTATGACTACGAAGGCGGCGCAGCCATTGTTGCGCCCAGTGCAGGCTACATTTGGGATGCCTGCAGACGCGCCGGTGTCAGCTACCGGAGTTACGGGGAGTGGGTGTCGAATGGCCTCCGGCCGGGCGACCCCGGAAAGGCACGTGCCGCCGCGCTGGAAGGGCATATCGATCCGCACTATCGCGGCTGGGATTTGGAATACAGCGACATTGACCGGGCGAAGCGTTTCCTCTCCGAACTCAAGCGCTTCGAATCGGAAGGCGAAATGCCGCGTTTTCAGGTGGTCCGCCTCGGGAATGATCACACGAAGGGCGTGCAACCGGGCGCTCTCAGCCCGCGCTCCTACGTTGCCCAGAATGATCTGGCTTTGGGAATGCTGGTCGACGGCGTGTCGAAGTCGAAGTTCTGGCCCACGACCGCCATATTTGTAATCGAAGACGATGCCCAAAACGGTCCCGATCACGTGGACGCCCACCGCACGGAGGCACTTGCGATCAGCCCTTATATCAAACGCAGGACGGTCGACAGCACCATGTACTCCACCTCCAGCATGCTCCGAACGATGGAGCTGATCCTGGCCATTCCTCCCATGAGTCAATACGATGCTTCCGCAACGCCGATGTTTGCCTCCTTTGGAGATAAACCCGACCTGACGGCATTCTCCGCTCGTCCGGCAAGACATTCGCTCACCGAAAAGAATCCGGCTGGACGGGCCGGCGCGAGACGCTCCATGGAGATGAATTTTGACGAGGCCGACGCAGCGCCGGACATCGAGCTCAATGAAATCATCTGGAAGTCAATCAAGGGCTCAAACTCCGTGATGCCGGCACCGGTGCGCACGGCCTTCGTCCGATCCATCGAGAAAAGAGACTGACTCGGCTCTTCGACGGCTTTATATCGTTTCTGCTTGGCCAGACACATTTCCTGTGGCGACAGGCCAGTGCCCTGCTGGATACTGTGGGTCGGGGCTTCAGCTGGCTTCAGCCCCGACACGTAGCAAGTCTGAACAAGTGATGCGCTACCAATGAGTTACTTGTCCGGGCTGAAGCCCGGACCCCCACATTCTTTTCGGGGTTGTCTTGCTCGCCCCGCAACTCTCAGTATCGAAAACCAGGAAGTGTATAACGATGTGGTCACTGACCCGTCCGCACAGGAGTTACGCCACCATCACCCTAAAGATTGGGACACAGTACTGGTATATAATCCCTCCGAGGTGCAGATGGGCGCGGACAGGCAGCTTCACGTTTTGACAGATTCCACGGCAGCATCAATCCCGCTTACCGGCCGATTCCCGTTGTTGGAAAAAGCAATCCTGCTCTCGCCGCGCGACAATGTCGCCGTCGTCCGCCAGCCTCTGGGGCGCGGTTCAGAGCTGGTTGCTCCGGACGGTGCCGTCATTACCCTTCAGGATACGATAACGACAGGCCACAAGCTTGCGCTCCGGCCGATCGCGCAGGGTGAGCGCGTCTACAAGTACTCTCAGATAATCGGGAACGCCGGCCGGCCGATTCAACCCGGAGAGTGGGTGCATACGCACAATCTCGAACTCGCGCACGAGCTGGGCAGCCACGAGTTCGCCCTGGATCATCCGCGGCCTCCGGCCCTTTCTGAGGATCTCCCGCGCACGTTCTTGGGTTACCGGCGTCCGGATGGCAAGGTCGGTACGCGCAGCCATATCGCCATCGTAGCCATCAGCAACTGTGCGAGCCACGTCTGCGAAGGGATAGCGGAAGAATTCCGTCGCGTCCAAGAGGAAGGTTTCGACGGCATCTTCGCGTTGCCCCACAAGGAGGGATGCGGACATCACGCTGGGCCCGACGTCGATCAGCTGGAACGGACCTTGAAGGGCATCATCATCCATCCGAATGTTGCTGCGGTGATGGTGGTGGGACTGGGATGCGAAGTAAACAGCCTGTCGCGGTATGTGGGTCCCGACCTGGAGACACGGTACGAAAAACCTGCCGCAGCCCTTGAGATTCAAACAGCCGGCGGCACTTTGAAGTCCATAAACGAAGGTGTCAAGAAGGTCCATGAGTTGGTGGCGGTGGCAAAGACACGTCGTCGCACTCCCGAGTCGGTGGAACATCTCCTTGTGGGCCTCAACTGTGGCGGCTCCGACGCTTTTTCCGGGATATCCGCCAATCCCGCCTTGGGCTGTGCAAGCGATCTTCTGGTCGCAGCGGGCGGCGCTGTTGTTCTGGCGGAGACGCCCGAAATCTACGGGGCCGAGCAGGTGCTTACGCGGCGGGCCGTGGACATCGAGACCGGGAAGAAGCTCATCCACATCATCGAAAGGTATCAGGAATATGCGGGCCGGTTCGGGGCGACCATGAACAGCAACCCCGCGCCCGGAAACCTGCGGGGCGGGATCACCAACATCGTTGAAAAGTCTCTCGGCGCGGTGATGAAGGGTGGGTCCACCATGCTTGCCGGCGTTGTTGACTATGCCGAGCGGATCGTGGCGAAAGGGCTCGTAGTGATGGACACGCCGGGTTATGATCCCGTCTCGATCACAGGGCTTGCAGCCGGCGGCTGCAATGTCATCGCCTTCACCACCGGGCGCGGTTCGGCCATCGGGTTTCCAATTGTCCCTGTCCTGAAGATTGCTACCAACAGCCGGACCTTTCACACAATGAACGACAATATGGACGTCAATGCGGGGGAGATCGTGGACGGCAGCTGCAACATCGAGGAGAAGGGAATCGAGATCTACAAACACATCATCCGGGTAGCTTCCGGTGAGCGATCCAAGAGTGAATTACTGGGGCACAAGGAGTTTGCCCCCTGGCGCATTGGCCCCGTCATGTAGATTGCGGATTGCGGATTTCCGATTGCGGATTACGAACCAGCATTATTCCACTTCGACAGGAGTGAACCCTTGATCTTTTTTTCGCGCGGTTCCCTGGCTGATTATGCAGCAAATATGTCTTCGTCCCTCCCTCCGGAAGATCTCGTGCGCCAACTCGAGTCTGCGAGCGGTATGCAGGTGTATCCGCACTCGATAGCCTCCGCGGACCGGAGGCTGTTCTTCTTGGGGCGAAAGGGCGCAGAGAAATTTCTCGGCGTCCTAGGCCCGTCCTCGGTCAGCCCCGAAATTGAGGGAAAAGCAGAGACACTGTGGGCGTCGGGGAACTTGCTGACTCGCGTGACAGGCCCTAGGAGCAGCGCGAATGCGGCTGCACTGCGGAAGGCCCTGCCTTTCCTGACACCTCAGACCCTTGGCCTGAAAAAATCGGCAGGCTGCGGCGATCGGCTTGGACTTGCCACTCCGGGTCACGTTCGCGCGATACGAAAGTCCGCTATGGCTCCGATCTTTGCGCAGCAATCGATTCGGGAGAATGCGCGCACGGGGCGCACCCCGCAGCAGGTGATGGACGATGCCCTTTGGGGCGTACTCCAGGAGGGTTGGCGGGACGGATTTGGCGCCGATGCCGACCATCTGAAGACGACCGATGATATCGACGTTTGTGCGGCTGCGGGCTTCACCTTCTACACGTTTGATCCCGGGGAGCACGTCAACAACAGAGCCGGCACCGCGACACCCGCAGAGATCCAGGTCATGAGCGAGACGCTGCCCTGGGACGCGCTGGAAACGAATCCCGCCGATTTGATCTGCTCGCTGGCCGACCGACCGATAGGCCTGGATGGGTTCAAGTTCACGATGAGCCGCGAAGAGCTGATGCGGGCCGCCGCCAAATACGGGCGGGCGGTGGCACACACTGCTAAGATGTATCGCCATCTCGCGCAGACGATGGGGTCGCTGCCGTTCGAGCTCGAGATGAGCGTCGACGAAACCGAGACAGTCACATCCCTGGCCGAGCACGTGTACATCGCCCACGAGTTGAGGAGGCTGGGGGTTCGGTGGGTCAGCCTTGCACCACGATATGTCGGCACATTCGAAAAGGGAGTCGACTACATCGGCAGCCTTGCCGAGTTCAGGGAATCCTTCGCCCGCCACCTTGCAGTCGCCAGGACCTTCGGCCCATACAAATTGAGCCTTCATTCAGGATCGGATAAATTCAGCGTTTATCCCATCGCGGCTTCACTTGCGGGCGAGCTCATTCACCTCAAGACCGCCGGCACCAGCTATCTCGAAGCCCTGAGGGCGATTGCCACACTCGACCCTGCTCTGTTCCGAGGCATCGTCGCCTTCGCGATCGAGAAGTATCCCGTCGATCGCGCCAGCTATCATGTTTCGGCCGATGCGTCGCGTGTGCCTGAGATTGCTTCTTGGCCTGACAGCAGGCTGCCTGAGATTCTCGACGATTTCCACGCCCGCGAGATCCTGCACGTGAACTTCGGATCGGTTCTGCAGAATGAACGGTTCCGCGAACGCTTCTTCTCCGCGCTGAACGAGAACGAAGAAACCTACTATCAGATGCTCGAGAGACATTTTGACCGACATCTGTCCCCATTCAGCTGAGCCGAAGACGGATTGTCGATTTCCCATTGACGATTTCCCATGAATGGATACAGTTGTCCACCGGCCATTCAATTTGATATGTGCAGCCTTTATCGAGGCAGCTATGAATCTGGCAGAAATATGCAAGATGTACGATTTTACGGGGCGATCGATCGTCATTACCGGGGGAGCGGGCATTCTCGGAGGCGAATTGGCCTGTGCACTAGTCGGGTGCGGCGCGAAAGTCGCGATCGTCGATCGTGATCCCAAATTGGCGGATCGTTTGATGCACCGCTTCGAGACATCCGTCGGTGAAGCCATTGTGGTGTACGGGGACGTGCTGAACCGCGAAACCATGCAACAGGCGGAGAAGTCGGTGCTGACCGCGTTCGGAGGGATTGACACCCTGATAAACGCCGCGGGCGGCAACAAGCCGGAAGCGACCACTTCACCGGACCGTCCTTTTTTCGACTTGCCCGAGTCGGCGCTGAGATTCGTGTTCGACCTCAATCTACTCGGAACCATCCTCCCCTGCCAGATCTTCGGCAAGCGAATGGCCGAGAGGGGCGAGGGAATCATACTGAACGTCTCGTCGATGAACGCATTTCGTCCTTTGACGCGCGTCGCCGGCTATTCCGCGGCCAAGGCCGGGATCAGCAATTTCACGCAGTGGCTGGCAGTACACATGGCCCAGGAGTATTCGCCCAAGATCAGAGTCAACGCTGTCGCACCAGGTTTCTTCCTTACCGATCAGAATCGCTATCTGCTCACGGACCCCAAAACCGGCGAACTCACTCCCAGAGGGCAAAGCATCATAAGTCACACGCCGATGCGTCGCTTCGGCCAGCCCGAAGACCTGTTCGGAGCGGTGTTCTGGCTTCTGTCGCCCGCATCAGCCTTCGTTACGGGACTTGTGGTGCCTATCGACGGCGGTTTCCAGGCTTACAGCGGCGTATAATTCGATCAGGGTAAACTACCGCCTCTGGCGGTGAGACTCGAAAGGGCTTTGCCGTTCCGGCGTTGGTTGGACAAGATGAGACATGGAAAGCAGGGATCAACCGTAACAGCAAGCCGCGCCCTGGAAGGGCGCACAGCCAATAGCCCCGGGCAAGTGCAGCCAGCCCGGGGTTGGGAATCGAGGAAGTGGAGAGCCCTGGAAGCTGGAAGGGCGACAGAAGGGCGGTCGTGTTCAGGAGTTCTGTCGCCCCTTATAGTTGCTCTACCGGGGCTTTGGTCGAGTGGGACG
>DASQID010000605.1:0-5539 GCA_035631775.1 Acidobacteriota bacterium | reverse complement strand
GCAGCTTTCTCTTCGAGATCATTCAACTCCGGCTCGTTGAATATCTCCCACCATTTGCCTCGAATCGCGTCGTCGGCGGGCTTCGCCGTTTTCCAAATATCCGCACTACTGGGGTCCACGGGTCCTGCCTCTTTGTAGGCTGAAGGTGTTTCTACCGAAGGACGAGCATATTTCGGGCCGACTACGCAGGAAGTCAGGAGCAAAGCAAACACAAGCGTTACCGCTAACGGCAAACACACTCCGATCTGGAAAAGTCGTGGCGACGTCTTGCGGTCCTGTACCCGCCGAATCATTGATGGTCCGATCCGCCCGCGCAGCTTGCATGTGGCCGGCAATCCAGAGGCCCCGACGGCTTTTTCACTCGCCGATGTAAACATCGACCAACTCACCCGGATAGAGATTCACATCCTTCGGCTTCTCGACTTTGAATATGATGGGCAGCACTCGGACATCTACGCGCTCTTGCCTTTGATCAGAAAGCTGAATCTTGGGGGAAACGAACGGCTGCACTCTCACGTAGTCAATGGGAACCCTGACATTGGATCCGCGAATGGACATCTGAGCCTTGATCTTGGACGGAGGCGGCAAGCGGGGTACGAGAATTTCGTCAACATAGCAGCGAACGTGGAGATTCGTCTGAGGCGTCCCCAAGACCAGAACCGGGCTCATTCCCTGCGTGTACGCTTGGTAGGCGCCCTGCGGCGAGACGTAGGCCCCGACGATTGTATTGATCGAGAGCACGATCCCATCGGCCGGCGCGCGCAAAGTGTACTTGGAGAGGAGTGCGCTCGAAGCCCGGTAGGATTTTTCCAGCGCGCTGTACTGCCTCTCCTGATTCCGAATGTCGAAAATCCAGGCTCCGGCTTTGATCAGGTCGCGTTGTCTTTGAGCGACTTCAAGATTTGCCTGGGCCGTTGCCTCCGCGTTGGCGGCGCTGTCCAGCGCGTCTTTGCTGATCGATCTAGGGTCAATTTCGTAAGCGGCCTGTTGTTTTTCCAGCTGGTCTTTAGCCGTTTTCAGTGCCGCCCGTGCGGCAGCAGCCTGGGCCTCCGCGACATCCAGATTTTCCTTCCTGGGCTGCGCTCTTAGCTCTTCGAGCATGGCATGGGCGGCCTCGGCGGCAGATTTTTGTTGCAGGGTCGTGGCCCTCTGGATCGAATCATCGATCAACAGCAGCGGCGTCCCTTTCCGCACCTCTTCCCCTTCCGCCACGAGGATTTCGGTTACCGTCCCGGCTACTTCCGGATACAGACTGATATTCTCTCCGCTGGATTGAGCACTCTCCACGATCCCTTCCGCATAGATCCCGCTGACGTATGGGTCGGAGGCTGGATTGAAGACCGGCGGCAGCGCGGGCTTCGTGATGCCAAAGTAATAGGCAGCCGCGCTTCCGGCGAGGAGACCTACAAAGGAGAGCGCATACAGCAGTTTGTTCTTCATGCTGCCCTCTCTTCGGTCCCCATGAGCTGGCCGTCCTCCATCTTCAATATCCGGCTGGCGTATTCATAAATTCGGCTGTCATGTGTGACCACGACAATGCAGCGATTGCTGTTGAGAACATTTTCGTGCACGAACTTCAAGATGGCCTGGCCCGTGTCTCCATCCAGCGAAGCGGTGGGTTCGTCCATGATGAGGATGTCCGGCTGCCCCACCATGGCTCGGGCGATGGCCACTCTTTGCTGCTCTCCGCCGCTGAGCTTCACTGGGAGCAATTCCGCCCTTCCCTTGAGTCCGACAATTTCCAAATACTTGGTGGCTTCATTGAGAGACTCGTCCCAATCCTTCTTCCTCAAAATTAAAGGGATCGCCACATTCTCCGCAGTGCTAAGCCGCGGAAAGAGGTGGTAGTCCTGAAAGACAAACCCGATTTTGTTGCGCCGGAATTCGGCCAACTGGTCGCTGTCCAGACTCCAGATATCGGTTTCCTCCACCAATACGCTTCCTTGATTCGGTCTTAGAATTCCAGAGAGGACGCTCAGCAGAGTTGTTTTCCCGCTTCCTGACGGGCCCACGATATAGACCATCTCTCCGAAATAGGCTTCGAAGCTGACGTGTCGAAGGGCCACGGTCTTAGCTTCCCCTTCGCCGAACCACTTCTCGAGTCCGCCTGCTTTGATGGCCGCGCGGGGCATCTTCATCCTCTGAAAATTTCGAACGGCTCGATCTTCAGAACGCGTCGGACTCCCGCATAGCTCGAAACCGCGGCGATGATCACCACCATGATCAAACCCAGCAAGAGATTGGCGTAAGTGATCATCGCGAAATAGCTGGGAAGCCTCATCTTTGCCAGGAAGACGAACAGCGTGCACAGCCCGAGCCCCAGACCGTAACCTGTGAGCGCCGTGAAGGTCACTTGCGACAGGATCATCAGGATCAATTCCGAGCTGGTTGTGCCGATGGCTTTGAGCGCGCCGAATCTTTCCAGGTTTTCCAGGATGAAGGTGTAAAACGTCTGGCCTGAGACGGAGAGGCCCACGGCGAACGTGATAACGGTCATAATCAGCAGGTTCGTCCCCATGCCCGTCTGGTAGATGTAATAGTGAATGCTCCTTTGCATGAATTCGTTTTTGGTGAGGGCGCGGTACCCGAGCGCATCCACCTGTTGCTTGATTTGCGGGATGTCCGCGGGGGTCTTCGGTTGGACAAGCACGTAGGAAATCGTGAAGCGCGGATTGGGTATGTACTGAATGGCGCGATTGTAGGTGGTGTAGAGAGTCGGCAGACCGAACAGCCCGGACATCGCCACTTTCGCGGTGCCTACGATGACCGCGCGGTGGTCGTTGATCTGCAGCTCCGATCCGACCCGAGGACTGCCCAGCTTCGGATAATCTCCGTCCTGAATGGCGATGAAGCCGTTCTCCACAAAAATGTCGGTGATATTTCCATCCGTCATCTCCGGCCGGCCGAATAGACTGGTGTCATCCAAGCCCATGACGTAGGCGGCCTGGTAGCTGCCGTCCGAAAGCTTGACCAGCGCCGTGCTCGAATAGAGCGGGACGGCATAGTCGACTCCCTTCATGCTCCGCACCGCGTCTAGGACGTAATCGGGCATGCCAATCGAGTTGGCGGGGATCTGCACAGCCGGATCCATAACCCACACGGAGGCGCCGATGTTGATGATGGTCGAGGAAGAATGATTCATAACGCCGACGAACATGGCGGAAATGAAGATCATAGAAAACGAAGCGAATATGATGCCCACAAGGAGGGCGGTAAACTTGGCCTTGTCGTTGGCAAGGAGCTTGTAGGCCAGCTTGAGAATTCCTTTCATGAAGCAACTCCCTGCTCGTATCGATCCAAGCTATGCTCGCCGAATGTTGCACATCGGTATGTGTATCCCGTCACTAGAGTTGGTGACACGAATCACATTTAAGAGGTGAAGACGTTGCACCTCCCGCGCCTATTACACGGACCCTGAAGATTGCGGCTATGAACTTTGGGAAAATTGGAGTACGCGGCGGTGTCCGGGTCGTCGTCTACAAAATCGAAGAAGCGAAGAGGGTGCTCGAGGCTGCGAAATTTCACCGCACCAAGCGATCCATACTCTGCCTGGAATGGCTTAATTCGCGGGCTTCACTCGGCAAGTTCGCCGACGAAATTGCTGCGGAGGGGATGGACGTTTCGGAAGGCTACGCGACGAAGCGAAAGTGGCCTAGCAGGCGAGCGTCGTCCACTTTCCTTCGGAATTGGAGAAAGCAGCTCGCATTCGTTGAACAGACTCAGCTGTCGTGCGATCCGGACTGCGCCGCCTGCAGCGTTCCGTGATGGAAATCACGTCCTTCAGTGCGTCGCATCACGCCGCGCGCCCCGCCGCAGGGTTAGGTTGTATTTGAGACTGGTCGAGCCACTCCGCGGGACGGGTGGCTGGAATGGAGGGCCGCATGGAAGGTCATTACGTCTATCGCGTGAATGCATCCGCAAGCGCCGTTCGCGCCGGAACTGTAACTGCGGAAGAGATTCAGCCGGCGATCTCGTTCAGCGCTCCCCCGGAATTTAACGGACAGGCCGGACAGTGGACCCCGGAACATATGCTGCTTGCGTCGGTCGTTGGATGTTTCATCAGCACGTTTTCCGGAATGGCGGAATTTTCCAAATTTGAATTTTTCTCCTTGGATGTCGAAGCCGAGGGCGTGATCGAGAAAGACGAAACCGGCTGGCGGTTTTCGCGGATTGTCCTGCGCCCCAGGCTGAAGATTGCGCAGAACGACCGCGATCGCGAACGCGCCAAGCGGCTGTTGGAGAAGTCGGAAAAGACCTGCCTGGTCACTCGCTCCCTTGCCTTTCCGATTGCCTTGGAACCGGAGATCGAGTCGGTCGAGGAAGTTGTGGAGTCCGGAAAACTCGGCAGCTCGATTCCGATTAGTTAGCGGCCGGCCGCTTTGATCGGGCGCTTGCCGTGTAGCGCGCTCCGGTCGCACGTGGGTGCCGACGATGACGCAGAACACTGTAGAACTAGAGTCCCCCCGTGAAAAGCAGACGGGTTGGCGAACGATCGTCAAGGCGAAGTCTGGCTGGGCCGTCAAACCCAATCTCACCGATTACGAAGAAACCCGCAAGACGTTTTCCTGGGATGCGGCCCGCGCGCTTCTGGACGGCCTGCCCGGCGGGCAGGGGCTGAATATCGCTCATGAAGCGATCGATCGGCATGCCAATGGCCCCCGCGCTGATCAACTGGCAATTCGCTGGCTCGGAAAAAATGGCGAAGTTCAGGATTTCACCTACCGCGATCTTCAAGACCTGACGAATCGCTTTGCCAATGCCCTCCAGAATCTCGGTGTGAAGAAAGGCGATCGAGTGTATCTCCTGGCCGGACGAATCCCGGAACTGTATATTGCCGCGCTGGGCGCACTCAAGCATCGCTGCATCTTCTGCCCTCTCTTCTCCGCGTTTGGCCCGGATCCAATTCGCGCGCGGCTTACTATCGGCCAGGCCAAAGTTCTCGTCACGACGCAGTCGCTTTACGAGCGGAAAGTGAAAGCCCTGCGGCCTTCGCTGCCCTTTCTCGAGCACGTGCTTTTGATCGGAGACGATCGCGGGCCAACAGACGTCCCCAATACCGAAAATCTTCAGCGCACGATGCAGGACGCGTCCTGTGATTACACGATTCAGCCGACCAGCCCGGATGATCACGCACTGCTTCATTTCACGAGTGGAACGACCGGCACGCCCAAGGGCGCTGTGCATGTTCACGGAGCCGTGGTGGCTCATCACATCACCGGAAGACTGGCTCTCGATTTCCACGACGGCGATATTTTCTGGTGCACCGCCGATCCCGGCTGGGTGACGGGCACTTCTTATGGAATCGTTTCGCCGCTGACTAATGGGGTTACCAGCATTGTTGATGAAGGAGATTTCGACGCCGACCGCTGGTACGGGAACCTCCAATCACAGAAGGTTACGATCTGGTATTCCGCGCCGACTGCCATCCGCATGCTGATGAAGGCGGGACCCGAAATCGCCCGCAAATATGATCTAAGTTCGCTGCGATTCCTCTCGAGCGTCGGGGAGCCGCTGAATCCGGAAGCGGTCGTCTGGAGCC
>DASQID010000604.1:0-4149 GCA_035631775.1 Acidobacteriota bacterium | reverse complement strand
TCACCAGCACCTTCAAAAACCTCGAAACGAACTTTACTCCATGGGCGTTCAGTCACGAATCGCGCGCGGACTGGGCGAAAGGACTGGGCATCCGCACAATGGCCGAGGCGGAGGGAGATATCGACGTTCTGTATTGGGTGGGCTGCGCAGGCTCTTACGACAAGCGGTACGAGAAGGTCTCCCGTGCAATGGTGAAGCTTTTGAATGCCGCGGGCGTCAAGTTCGCGATTTTGGGCACGGAGGAAAAATGCACCGGCGACCCTGCTCGCAGGAGCGGAAACGAGTACCTGGCTCAGATGCTCATGATGGAGAACGTCGAGACGCTCAACAAGTACAGGGTGAAGAAGATCGTCGCCACCTGTCCGCACTGCTTCAACACGATCAAGAATGAATTCCCGCAGTTCGGCGGCCGGTATGAAGTCATCCACCATTCGGTTTTCCTGGAAGATCTCGTCCGCTCGGGAAAGCTGAAGATCGGGAAGGAGGTCGCGGAGAGAATCACGTTCCACGATTCCTGCTACATCGGAAGGTACAACGGCGTTTATGATGCCCCGCGCGATCTTCTACAGATCTCCGGTGCGCAACTGGTGGAGATGAAGCGCTCCAGGGACAAGGGATTTTGCTGTGGTGCCGGTGGTGCCAGGATGTTCATGGAGGAAAAAACCGGCAAGCGCGTAAATATCGAGAGGACAGAGGAAGCGCTGAGCCTGAAGCCCCAGGCGATCGCGACTGCCTGCCCCTTTTGCATGACCATGATGAGTGACGGGATAAAAGCCAAGGATGCGGAGGACGCAGTTCAGGTCCGTGACATCGCGGAGGTCCTCGCCGACTGTCTGTGAGTCGGTTCGCAGTTGGCGGTTCACACTTCGCGGTTCGCAAACCTGTGAACCGCGAACTGCGAACTGCTCTTATGGCTTGCGCTTGATGCTGCAACCAGAGGCTTGAGTTTCCTGGTTTGTCACGGCCTGCCCGGCAAGAAGGCTGTCGATGGCATCTTCGGCGTAGGCTTCGCGCTTCTTGTCGCCGGGTTTTTCCTTGTTGTCCAGCGCGCCTCTATATCTGAGCACTCCTCCGCGATCGAGGATGTAGATGCTGGGGGTGATTGTAGCTCCCAGGCGGTCCGCCAGCAGCCCATCGCGATCCAGAAGGATCGCAAATGAGAGGTTCAGGTTGCCCGCATTACGCAGTATCTCAGCCTTTGACTCATTCGAGTTCGAGGCAACGGCGAGTACCACGACGCGGCCGCTGCCATATTTTTGCTGGAGTGCCGCAAGACGTTCATCATAGGCCAAGGCGGTCGGGCACTTGAATGACCAGAATACAAGGACTACGACCTTGCCGCCATAGGAGGCAAGCGAGTGCGTATTGCCGGCAGTATCCTGAAGTTTGAAATCTCCGACTTTCTCGCCGATGCCGACCGGCGCCGCGACGCCTGCACAGGCCGCAAGCAGCATCCCGATCAGCAGTCCGGTAGTAACGGCTTTTCTCATTTTATTTCAGATGCTCGGAAAGAAATTCGGTGACAGGCACCTTATTTCAATGCTCATCAGGTACCGGGTTGCATTGGCAGTGAAATAAGGTGCCTGTCACCGAATTTCGCCGCGAAGGCGCGAGCGTCAGTCGATCCACTGGGTCCAGGACTGAAGACGACTCTTGAGCCGGGCCATGAACTGGTCGGCGACCGCACCATCGATAATGCGGTGGTCGAAGGAGAGCGACAGGTAGACCATCGGGCGAATCGCAATCGCATCATTTATCACGATGACCCGTTTTTCGATTCCGCCTACTCCGAGAATGGCGACCTGGGGCTGATTGATGATCGGGGTGCCGAAAAGAGCCCCATAGCTGCCCGGATTCGTGATGCTGATGGTGCCGTTCTGGACATCGTCGGGTTTCAACCGCTTGGTGCGGGCACGGTCGGCAAGATCGTTGATTGCCAGCGCGATTCCCGTAAACGATTTCAAATGCGCATCCCGTACGACGGGAACTATCAGGCCGTTATCCAGCGCGACTGCCACCCCGACATTGACGGGCTTCTTATAGACGATGGTGTTGTCCGAGACCGAAGCATTAACTATGGGGAACTCCCGCACTGTGTCGACCAGCGCCTTCACGAAAAAGGGAGTGAAAGTGAGCTTTATCCCTTCGCGTTTCTCGAAATCGTCCTTGTATTTCTCGCGCAGAGCCACGACAGAGGACAGATCCACTTCGAAAACCGTATGGACATGCGCGCTCGTGTGCTTACTGAACACCATGTGTTCCGCGATGGACTTGCGCATCTGGGTCATAGGCACGACTTCGGTCTCACCTGCGAAGCGCGGCCTTTCGGCCCTCGGTTCGACGGGCGCCGCTGGGGCCGGCTGGGGAGCTGCCACGACACGAGCCGGCTCCGGGGCAGGGCTGGCGGCAGGTGCTGCGGGCGACGGAATGCCCGTGCCCTTTGCAAGCTGCTCAACGTAATCCAGGATGTCCTGTTTGGTGATCCTTCCCTCGAGCCCCGTGCCGCGCACCTTCGAGAGGTCGATGTTGTGTTCTCTGGCCATCCGGCGGACCAGGGGCGATGTGCGGATATCCAGAGGTTGGATGATCGGCGCGGAAACCGGCCTGGCCGGCTCAACCGGAGGAGGCGCCGGGGCCGGCTCCGGTATCTTTATCTCGGCCGCGGGGACAGCCGCACCGACTGCAGGCCGAACCACCTCAAGTCTCGGCGCCGCGGGGGGCGCCGGAGGTTCGTCCGGCGCCGCCCATTTCTCCGCCGGCGCAGGCTTTCCGGTAGCGGCTCCTTCGCCGTTGATGACTGCAACGACTGTGTTGATCTGAACCGTCTTCCCTTCCGGCACGAGGATTTCGGTCAAAATCCCCTCCGCCGGCGAGGGAATTTCGGAATCGACTTTATCCGTGGATATTTCGAAGAGCGGCTCGTCGCGTCCCACTCTTTCTCCGACCTTTTTTAGCCACTTTGTGATGGTCCCCTCAAAGATCGACTCTCCCATCTGCGGCATGATGACTTTGGTAGACATGAGTTGGTGGATCTCCTCGCTTGATTGGCCGGAAACAATTCAATAGGCAGCCAGTCTCCGGGCCGTGTTCAACACGTCGGAAACCTTTGGAAGAAAGAACTCCTCCAGAGGCGGACTGTAAGGCACTGGAGTATCGGGAGCGGTAATCCGAAGGACTGGTCCGTCCAGGTACTCAAAGACCTCCTCACAAATGATGGCCGTGATTTCGCCGGCGATGCCGCCGGTGCGCGTATCTTCATGAAGGATGAAAACCTTGTTATTGCGCTTGACCGATTCGAGTATAGTCTCCTTGTCCATCGGCAGCAGCGTACGAAGATCAATGACCTCGAGATCAATTCCCTCTTTCTGTAATTCCTCGGCCGCTTCGAGGGCGATATAGACCATAGCACCGTACGTGACGACGGTGATGTCGCGGCCCGTCCGGCGAATTGCGGCCTTGCCGATCGGCACTATGTAATCATTCTCCGGCAATTCTTCTTTGATCCGCCTGTACAGAAACTTGTGTTCGAGATAGATCACGGGATCCTCGTCCCGGATTGCAGCCTTCACCAATCCCTTGGCGTCGTACGGAGTGGATGGCGCGACCACTTTCAACCCGGGGGTGTGCACATAGTGCATTTCCGGGTTCTGCGAATGAAACGGTCCTCCATGGACGCCGCCGCCGGCGGGCCCTCGAATCACGATGGGCACCCCGGCACACCAACGATAGCGGGACTTGGCGGCAAAGCTCGTGATCTGATCGAACGCACAAGAGATGAAATCGATGAACTGCATCTCCACAATGGGACGCAGTCCCATATAGGAAGCTCCGATGGCGGCGCCGACTATGGCGGATTCGGAGATGGGAGTATCGAGCACGCGATCGGCACCAAAGCGCTCGAGCATCCCTTCAGTGACCTTGAACGCGCCACCGTAGGCGCCCACGTCTTCGCCCAATATGAAAACGCGGCTGTCACGCTCCATTTCCTCCCAGATGCCCTGGCGTATCGCCTCGAGGTAAGTTGTCTGACCCAAGTACAGTTCCCCTGGCAGAGTATTTACGATTGATGATTAGTTAGCTACCACCCGCCGGGCGGGTGGCTTGACGAAGCCCCCCGGAGGGGGGCAAGCCAGTAGCCCCGGGCAAGCG
>DASQID010000603.1:0-6419 GCA_035631775.1 Acidobacteriota bacterium | reverse complement strand
CGCTGGCCGGCCTGGGGGTTCTCCTGATCGGATTTGAGCACCTTGGCCCGCGCGAGTTTTACTCGACATTGTGGAACGAGACGCTTTGGGAGGGATGTTACGTTGAAAAGCGCATTCCGGGCGCCGTGACCTTAATTGATGTTTCCCACGAAATGTCCCGTTCCGATTGGCGCCGGGTCATGGAAGACTTGAAGAAATCACAATCCGTTCAATAACCCCTGCGCGGTGACTACTACTGGCGCTTTCGAGGAACTCCAGATCACAAGGAGACATACGGAGTTGCGTGGAGGAGTGGAGAGATGCAGCGGCAATCAGAGACGGTCTTAACGAAAAAACGTTCGGATCTCCACCCCGAATTGGGGTGATGCCGATCCTCTGAAACGCCTCCAGTGCCGAGACTAGGCGTCGACCCTGTTTCCACGTATAATCCAACGTAAATTAGGCCCCCTCTCTCCTGGGATGAAGCTTGGAGCTGGCTGCCCTCCCACAGCTCGTTTTGCAGCCTGCGATTAACAAGAGGACCTACGCATGTCCAACACTACTAAAACAGCGGAAGTCAGCACAGCGCTGCTCATGCTCCGAATAGCCAGCGCTTCGGTCTTCCTCTATCATGGCAGCGGGATCTTATTCGGCGCCTTCGGAGGTCCAGGGCCTCAGGGATTTTCCTCCTTCATGCACATGCCTGCCATTGTCGGATACCTTGTGGGCCTAGCGCAGTTCGCCGGCGGTCTGGCGATCCTCAGCGGTGCTCTGATTCGTGTTGGCGCTTCCTGCATCGTTGTCGTCATGCTCGGTGCCATATTTCTGGTGCACATCAAACACGGGTTCGACATTGCAAAGGGCGGTATTGAATACGCCTGGACGCAGTTGCTGATTGCCCTGGCACTTCTGGTCGCCGGCGGCGGGGAGTACTCTCTTTCACGAATTCTCCCTCCATGGCTGCGCAGACTGTAACCGCATCAGCAGGGCCGGCTATCTCAGACGCAGGCGTGCACGGCATCGGATCAGGGCCCGATCTTCAGCTCCACTTCAAATTCAAAGGGAATCATCCTTCTATTGAGGTTCCATTCATTCAACTTCTCCCCCACAAAATCTGGGAAGTTAATTCGAATGGCACCGTTCGCAGAACTCGCACCAGCGCTGTTCACGACCATCTTTATATCGAACAGGCGAAAGATGACTAGTTGTATGGGATCGGACCAGCCGCTTTCATGGGGCCTGGCATCATCGATGTCTTTTTGTGTCACCTTGATTGTTTCTGACGTCATTACTCACCCTCCGAGAACGGCGCCTTACATAGGATCACTGTTGCGGAAGCGACTGGCGAAGTAGATACCGCGTGGCAAGATGGATCAGGCCGGCCAGGTAAGGAGACAATCCACATATCTTCCTCCGAGCTCCGGGGCGGGGGGAAACCGTACTGGCGACCCGGAGGATTGATAGAATACCTAACTCCGAGCATTTTATTTTGTTGGCATTTAGCATGCAATGAAATATGGGAGTTGAAGGCAGCCATGAGGAAACTCTAAGGAGAATTGGGCTTGAGCCCTCTTAGCGTTGTGGCACGAAGAGGGAAGATTCGAGCGTTGTCACTGACAGCAGCAGTCATTCCTGGTGTGAGGCCGCAGTACCCACAACTCGCGTCCCAACCAAAAGACAAACTCAGGCGTCTAACGGATGCAGCAGGAGGGGAATGTCACGCCAGGGATGTCTTCCGGAGGACCGCACCTCCAGCTGAATTGCCGCCCCAAGGTGCATCCAAAGTATGGAGAACCTGTGACGGAACACCGTAACTATTCTGCCTCGGCAGAGTATGTTCTGCAGAGGAGCATCGGTCTCTCCTGGATTAACGCCGCATCCGGTGGGGAATAATGCCTATGGGAAGTCTCTGGAATGACGTGAAGTTCGCGATCAGGACATTTGAGAAGGCTCCGGTCTTCACTGGCGTGGCGGTGCTGTCCCTCGCCCTGGGGATCGGGGCAAACACGGCCATCTTCACGCTTCTCGACCAGGTGCTGTTGCGCCTGCTTCCAGTCAAGGATCCTCAGAACCTTGTGCTGCTGAGCATGAAAGGCATGCATTACGGAAGCAATTGGGGCGGGAATGCGCTTTCCTATCCGATGTATAGAGACTTCCGTCAGAACAACCAGGTTTTTACAGGCATGCTCTGCAGATTTCCCTACCATTTCAGCCTGTCCTTCGGCGGACAGACAGAGCGGGTGTCGGGTGAACTCGTCTCCGGGACATATTTCCCAGTGCTGGGCGTGGGTGCAGCTGCGGGCCGCACATTTACGCCGGCAGATGATCTGGTACCGGGCGGACATCCAGTCGCCATGTTGAGCTACGCATACTGGAAGTCGCGCTTCGCGGGGGATGGGGACACTGTCGGCAAGACCGTGATCGTCAATGGGCACCCCATGACCGTGGTTGGGATCGCGCAGCAAGGCTTTGAGGGGGTGGAATTAGGCTACCGCACGCAGGTTTTCGTGCCGGTGATGATGAAGGCCCAGATGACTCCGCAATGGGACGCCCTCAAGGATCGCCGCTGGCGCTGGGTCAATGCCTTCGGCCGGCTCAAGCCTGGCGTGACCAAGGAGCAGGCTCAGGCGTCGCTCCAGCCTTTCTTTCACGGCATGCTTGAAATGGAGGTAAAGGAGCCGGCATTCAGGAACGCCTCTGCGTACGACCGGGAACAGTTCCTCAAGAATGTAATCCAAGTGCTGCCGGGGTCACAGGGGCGTTCGTACCTGCGGCGGCAACTGGAGACGCCCCTTTGGTTGTTGATGGCGATTACAGCCGGTGTGCTGTTGATCGCGTGTGCCAACGTGGCCGGATTGTTGACGGCACGTGCAGCATCACGGCAAAAAGAGGTGGCGGTGCGGCTGGCATTAGGCGCGGGCCGCTTGCGACTCATCCAGCAACTCCTTGTGGAAAGTCTGATACTGTCGGGCAGCGGAGGCATATTTGGTCTGCTGCTCGCCCTATGGACGGACCATGTCCTCTTGGGTTTCCTGCCGCCCGAAACGGCTGAACTCAGAATTGCCACGACGCCGGACTTGCGCATCCTGCTGTTCACCCTGGCTGTAGCCCTCTTCACCGGGATTCTGTTCGGGCTGATTCCTGCGCTGCAGGCGACGCGCACGGATGTTGCTCCGATCCTGAAGGACGAGGCCGGCGCAGTAATTGGCGGAGGCGCTCCAGTGCGCCTTCGCAAGGTGCTGGTCGCCGCGCAGGTGGCCCTCTCGTTGCTCTTGCTTATCGGCGCGGGACTATTCATCCGAAGCCTGCAAAACCTGAGAAACCTCGGTCCGGGATTTGCTTCCGAGAGCCTGATCGCTTTCAACGTGGATCCATCGTTGAATGGCTACGATGCCACAAGGAGCAAAGCATTTTACCTGCGGTTGACGGAGAGCCTGGGTTCGATTCCGGGAGTCCGCTCGGTCGGATTGGCATCGATGCGGATTCTGGAGGACAACGAATGGGACAGTTCCGTTACAGTGGAGGGCTATAGCGCGAAGAACGGCGAAAACATCGGGCCCTACATGAATTCAATCGGTCCCGGCTATTTCGAGACGCTGGGGGTGCCATTTCTGGCCGGACGGGATTTCACCATAAAGGACACCGAAGAAATCAAACACGGTTCTGACGCGGATGATTTTTCCCCCACCAAGGTGATCATCAACGAGAAGTTTGCAAAGAAGTACTTCCGCACGACAAATGCGCTTGGCCGGCATGTGGGTTTCGGCAGCGATCCCGGCACGAAGACAGATATGGAAGTGATAGGAGTGATCAAGGACATCAAGTACACCAACCTGCGGGATGAGATACCAATTCAGATGTGCGTTCCCTATCTGGCAAGCCGCTACATCGGAGACATGACGGTCTACCTGAGGACTGCGCTGGATCCGAATCAAGTCACTGCGGCAGTCAGGATGCAGGTGAGGCAGATCGATCCTAACGTGCCGCTCTATTCCATGCGCACGCTTGAACAGCAGATTTCCAATTCACTACTCATCGAACGGCTGATCGCCAGCCTCTCGACCGTTTTCGGCGCGCTCGCCACGTTGCTGGCAACCGTCGGCCTTTACGGCGTCATGGCATACACGGTTGCGCGGCGGACGCGCGAAATCGGGATCAGAATTGCGTTGGGTGCCTTCCAGAGCCACGTCATCTGGCTTGTGATGCGGGAAGTTGTCGTTTTGGTTGCCATTGGAATAACGCTCGGATTCTGTGGCGCGATGGGCCTCACCCAATACGTGAGGAGCCAGCTTTTCGGGATAACATTGCTGGATCCGGCGACCTTGGCCGCCGCGACATTCGGATTGACGATCGTTGCTTGTCTTGCTGGATACATTCCCGCAGTGCGTGCGAGCCGCGTGGATGCCATGAAGGCATTGCGTTACGAATAGCTCTTCAAGGCCAATCTGTGCCGGAGTGGTTGCCGAAGTCCTATCGTCCTCGCGCCCTATCGACGGCTTATCGCCGGCCAGGCGATGGGAGAGCTGGCGGTTCGACCGCCTGCAGCATGCGCTCCCGAATTTCCTTCATCAGGCTAAGGTACGTGTCCCTCGTTTCCATTTCCGTGCCCGAGGCAAGTTCCAGCATCCCATCGATCAGCGAGCCCGACGAGCGCCTGTAGTCCTGCAGATGGTTCTTCAGCCTCACCTGCAGGAGGGTCTTTTCGGTTTCGTCCAGATCCATTGACGGCACGGATTTTATCTTCCCTTCCATGTTCCGGACGTTTGCATCCATGCAGGAACACGCTGCGAGAAGATAATCCAGAGACCGCTTTTCCTTCGGCTCTTTTGGCAGGGGGACCTGCTTCAGATACTCTGCCAGGCGCTCAGGTATCTTGACTCCCGATGTCTGCTCGGGAGGTTTTTCGTCAAGCTCTTCCTTCGATTCGCGATAGATCCTCCCCAGATAGTACTGAGCGTCGCAGTTGGTTGATCCGCTTTGCAGGACTCTCATGAAGTCATCTTTTGCGGATCGGAGCTGCCTGCTCCGGTAATATAGCAGTCCGGAGAGGTAGTTTACGTTGTCGGACCTTGGGACGAATTCTCGCGCAATCTCTACGAATTTCCTTGCCCCCTCCGGATTTCCCAGCAGATGGTAATTGTACGCCTTATAGTAGTTGGCTTCCCCTTGGTAGTAACGCACGGCCTCCTCACTGGTGCGGCCCCCCCGCGCAAGATCGCCATGGAGCAATTTGTCCAATTGGTCGTTCGAATCGGCATACCGGCCCAGGTTGTGAAAGATCACGCCCATTCCGAACAGGGCCGCAGTATTGCCGGGATTCCACTTGAGCGATGTTTGGTAGTACTCCAAGGCTTTGTCATTGTCTTCGAGGGCGAAAAGGCAAATGTTTCCCAGGCCATTCCAGGAACGAGTGTAGTCCGGAATCAGGTCGACGGCCTTCTTGAAGTAAGCCCTGGCCGCAGTATATCGGGTTCGTTGGAACTGCTCGCCCCCCATGAAATCAAATAATTCCGCAAAATCCGGAAACGCTTTCTCGAGTTGCTCAGCTTTCTGCGCGGTTTTCTTTCCCAAGTACAGGTAAACAAAGAGGGGTGAATCCTTGAATTTCTCTGCCCGTGCGGCAGCCGCTTCGTTCGTCTCCTTTAATCCATAAGTCTGCACACAGAGTGAATAGAGATACGCATCGAGCGGTGAAGTTTCGAGATCGAAGAGTGCCGGATCGGGCGGTTCCTTCTTTTGGACAGGCTGCATTCCTGTCCCGGCCTTGTACAACGCGGCCATATCACACAGTGTTTTTTGCCTGGCGTTCAATGAACCCGAGCATATGTCACCGAGAGCTCTCTCCATATCCGGATCGAGAATGTCCTCGTCGACCTCCCGCGTCAGGATCAGAAAGCGCGTCAGCAACAGCTTATCCTTGATTTCGGCCGACGGCTGCAGGTCATACGCCCGCCTATAAAAAGTTTCTGCTTGGCGCCACCCATAAAGGTGCGACTTCACGAAGACAGAATCTCCTTGCGCCAGAATCTCCCGGGGATTTACGGCTGGAACGCGGGTGACGACGGGCTTTGCGCGACAGCCGCCCAGAAGAAACGACATCGAAAGAAACGGGATTGCCACCAGCCACTGAACGTGCGACTTGATCATATGTAGACTTCCTCCTGGCGACATGGCAGAAAAGTGCGCTCCCCCTTTTTAGACAACACAGGAGGAGCGAATGTTCCGATGCTTCATACCGCAACCCGTCAAATTCATGTCATTTGGACAAGGATACAACACCTGTCATGGTGCATTTGCATCTTAGGGCTGGCGCAAGAATAGATTCACATTTTGGCGCGAGCACCGTCGCGCCCTTTCAGGCTGCGGCCCGCAGGCCCGCTGGCTTTGTTGCTCGCTCCTCACATACCACCCCGGGTATAGCTCGTCGCTCGCGCCTCGCC
>DASQID010000602.1:0-12059 GCA_035631775.1 Acidobacteriota bacterium | reverse complement strand
CGGCTCGGAATAGTAGGTGATGACCGAGGGAAATAGATACTGCTTCTGCTTCTCCAGGATTTCCTCTCGCCTGCTCAATTTTTTAACCTCTACTTTTTGTTCCACGATCGCGCCATTATAACAGAGTCCCCTCATTGAGTTATCGACCCATCACACCGAGCCTCGATTATTCTAGAGTAGGCAAAGAATCTCCCAACGTGCAGCCCTTCTGTTGTATAAGTTCTAGCCGGAATCCATGGCAGAACATATCATCGAAATTCAGGATCTGAGGAAGGCCTTCCAGGGGAACCCGATACTCAAGGGAATAAATCTCAACGTCGACGCGAGTCAGCTGACGGTACTCATCGGCCCCTCCGGCTGTGGTAAATCCACCCTGCTCCGCTGTCTGAACGGCCTGGAGATCTTCGACGAAGGCCGCATATCGGTGAACGGCCTCACGGTTCTGCGTGACCCGGGGCATTCTCAGCTTGAGGCCGAATTCCAGCGCATCACCCACCAATTGCGGGCCATGGTGGGGATGGTTTTCCAGTCCTTCAACCTGTTCCCGCACATGACCACTTTGGAGAACGTATCTCGGCCGCCGACCATCGTTCAGGGCATTTCCCCGCGGGAGGCTCGCGTCAATGCTCACAGGCTGCTTGAAAAGGTGGGACTGAAGGACAAGGCCGGGTTGTATCCGGCACAACTCTCGGGCGGGCAACAACAGCGTGCCGCGATCGCACGCGCGCTTGCCATGAAACCCAGGGTGCTGCTTTATGACGAACCGACCTCTGCACTCGATCCGGCACTGGTGGACGAGGTCCTCGAGGTGATGAAGGAACTGGACGCCGAAGGCGTCACCCAGGTCGTCGTGACGCACGAGATGCGCTTCGCACGAGATGTGGCTGAGAAGGTCGTTTTCCTGTCCGACGGCTGCGTGGTCGAAGAAGGGGAGCCCAAGAAGATTTTTACAGATCCTGACGATACGAGGACGCGGCAATTTCTCAAGAGGTTTCTCTGATGTATCAAATGCGGATGGCGGATGGCGGATTTCACGTTGGAGGTCTCCTGCCGGACGCGCAATCCGAAATCCGCAATCCGAAATCCGCAATTTCAGCGATTCTGGTATTGATCGCCCTCCTTGCACCAGTTCAGGCATTCCCTCAGTCCTTGAAGCCGTTGCTTTGGGGGGCTGACGCAGAGGGAGGAGCGCCTTATGAATTCCAGGATCCGCGGAACCCGAGCCGCGTCATCGGCTTCGAGGTGGAAATCATAGACGCCATCGGCCGTATCCTGGATCGCCCCACCAGGTTCGTTCAAAACCAATGGGACGGGCTCGTCCCCGGATTGGAGCGCGGCAATTATGACCTCATAGTGTCCGGTCTGGAAATCACGCCGGATCGGGCGCGCGTCATAAACTTCAGCCGACCTTACTATGTCACGTACGAGCAGCTTGCCGTCCGGGCCGACGACAGTCGTATCAGTTCTCTCGAAGATTGCCGGGGCCGCAAGGTCGGCACCCTCAAGGGTAGCCTCGCACAACGGATGCTGGAGGCACGCGCGGACCAGACGGTGCTGAGCTATGACGGGCAGATCAACGCCTATGAGGACCTCAGCAACGGCAGGCTCGATGCGGTCCTGATGGATTACATTATCGCTCTTTACAACGTGGGCCCGATTCCCGGGCTCAAGATGGCCGGAACGCCGATCGGTCAGTTGGAGTACGGCATCGGCGTCCGCAAGGAGGACGCGGCGCTGTTGGAACAGATCAACTCTGCCTTGGCCCAGATGATCTCGTCAGGCGAGCTCCGGCGCATCCTGGAAAACTGGAAGCTCTGGACGCCCATGTGTGCGGAGTTCTTCGGAGACAGTCCGCGGGTCAGCGGGCGCGCCGATGCTTACCAATCCTACATGGAGAGCCGGATGCAGGGGGGTACGGCCTGGGAGAAGATCAAAGCGTACCTCAGATACCTCCCGCTGCTCGGCCGCGGCGCGATTGTCACCCTGGAGCTTTCCCTGATTGCCATGGCTCTTGCAGTCGTGTTCGGGCTGAATCTGGCCCTGGCACGCCTCTATGCCCCGAGACTCCTGCGCGCGGCAACGACAGTGTACATCGAATCCATCCGCGGTACCCCGCTCCTGATTCAGCTTTTCCTCATCTTCTACGGACTTCCGCATATTGGCATCCGTCTCTCTCCGATGCTGGCTGCGATCATCGGATTGGGTCTGAATTACAGCGCCTACGAAGCGGAAAACTACCGCGCAGGTCTTCAATCGATTCCCAAAACGCAGATGGAGGCGGCTCTCGCGCTCGGCATGACGCGGATACAGGCCCTTCGCTTTGTGATCGTTCCGCAGGCCATGAGACTGGTGATCCCCCCGGTGACAAACGATTTTATCGCACTTCTCAAAGACTCTTCCCTGGTGTCCGTCATCACCATGGTCGAATTGACCAAGGCCTATAGCCAGTTGGCCAGCATTCACTACGATTACCTCGGCATAGGACTGCTCGCGGCAGGCATGTACTTCCTGATCGGCCTCCCGTTCGTACGATTGGCGCGGCTGGCCGAGAGGTACTTCGCGCCGGAGCAGAAGATCTTGACCATAGGCGGCAAGCAGCGCCAGGCGGATTGATCGGCCCGCCAATGCACCGTCGGAGTCCGGTGCGAGCAATATGAGGTCTTCACGACCTGACACGACTCAAGGTTCGTGCAAAAACAAGATCACATTTCGGCGCAGAATGTAGTCATGTGCGGGGGGTCTGATGACCGGCGCCACAGGTGGTTATCTTTCGTGCCAATTGCGAAGTTGATTCTGTGCAGGTCCTTAGGGCTCGCTCGAGAATAACTTCACATTCTGCTGCTGGCCCCAAGGCCCGCGGGCGCTCGCGCCAGAATTCTTGAGCCAGCCCTTAGGTGCCGGTTTGGCGCCGCTGTGGTATATGTTCCATAGGAGAATCCTCATGCTCGAAACAAAACAGAAGATCCAGGCGCCTCGCGGCGTGCAAATCAGCTGCAAAGGCTGGCATCAAGAAGCTGCTCTGCGTATGCTCAAGAACAACCTCGACGGGGAGGTCGCCGAGCGGCCAGATGAACTGATCGTCTATGGCGGCAGTGGAAAGGCAGCGCGCAATTGGGAGTGTTACCACGCGATCGTGCGATCGCTGCAGGCGCTAGGTAATGACGAGACCTTGCTCGTGCAATCGGGCAAGCCCGTCGGGGTATTCCGCACCCATGAATACTCACCGCGTGTGCTGATCGCAAATTCAAATCTCGTGGGCAACTGGTCCAACTGGGAGGAATTTCGCAGGCTCGATGCCCTGGGTCTGATGATGTACGGCCAGATGACCGCCGGCAGCTGGATCTACATAGGCAGCCAGGGGATTATCCAGGGCACCTACGAGACATTTTCTTCCCTAGCACGGCAGCACTTCGGCGGCACGCTGCGGGGCAAGATCCTCGTCTCGGGCGGCCTGGGCGGGATGGGCGGCGCTCAACCGCTTGCCGCCACCATGGCAGGCGCGGCTTTTCTCGGCGTGGAGGTGGATCCGCAGCGTATTCAGAAGCGGCTCAAAACCGGCTATTGCGACCGAATTTCGCACAGCCTCGACGAGGCGCTCGGCCTTGTTCAACACGCCGCCAGTCGGGGGGAGGCACTTTCGGTCGGTCTGGTCGGCAACTGCGCGGAGGTCTTGCCGGAACTGGTGCGTCAGGGTTTCACGCCCGACATCCTGACCGACCAAACGAGCGCGCACGATCCACTCAACGGTTACGTTCCGGCTCACCTTGCACTGGATGATGCCCTCCAGATGCGCCGTCAGAATCCCGAGGAGTATCTCCGGCGCAGCATGGAATCCATTGCTATCCACGTCCGATCGATGCTGGATCTGCAATCTCGCGGGGCCGTCACATTCGATTACGGGAACAACATTCGAGGCCAGGCCTTGAAAGCGGGGATCACAAATGCTCTGGACTTTCCCGGATTCGTGCCGGCCTATATCCGGCCGCTCTTTTGCGAGGGTCGCGGCCCGTTTCGCTGGGCTGCCCTGTCGGGAGATCCCGCCGACATTGCCGTCACCGACGACCTGGTACTCGAGATGTTTCCGGAGAATGAATCCCTCTGTCGCTGGATAAATCTCGCTCGAGAGCGCATACACTACCAGGGGCTGCCGGCGCGCATCTGCTGGCTGGGCTATGGGGAGCGCGCAGCGTTCGGGCTGCGGCTGAACGATCTGGTCAGCCGGGGCAAGCTGCAGGCGCCGGTAGTGATGGGGCGCGATCACCTCGACTGCGGCTCGGTGGCATCACCCTACAGGGAAACCGAGTCGATGCGGGATACATCCGACGCGGTCGCGGACTGGCCGGTCCTGAACGCCCTTCTGAACACCGCCAGCGGCGCCTCCTGGGTTTCGTTCCACAACGGAGGCGGAGTCGGCATCGGTTACTCACTCCATGCAGGTCAGGTGACGGTCGCGGACGGAACTCAGGAGATGAATCGCCGCATCGAGCGCGTCCTCACAAACGATCCGGGTCTCGGTGTCGCCCGTCACGCCGATGCCGGCTACCCCGAAGCTGTGGAATTCGCCCGCCGCAAGGGCATTTCAATCCCCATGATTTGAAAGATCGGTCTCAGGTCTTGTCCGATTTCTGTGGCCCGATGGCGTCGGGCGGACCGCATTTGCAGTTGGCCCGGACGCACAACGAGAAGCACAATAGACCTCATTTGCGGAACGAGAACATTTCGTTCGCGCCTGAAACATTAGGGTAGGGGTCAGGATCTGGCGCCCACAGGATTCTCGTGAATCTGATCTCTTCGGCCGTCAGCGGTATTTTGGAGGCTTAATGAAAACACGGCATCTCAGCGGATTTGTCTCTCTCCTGGCTCTCTGCCTTCTATTTGCTTCTGAGAGTTCATCTTCATGGATCGACGCGTACAAAGAGCCGGCCAGCCGGATCATCGGCGCGGCGCTGGCGGACAATTTCGCATGGGACCGGCTGACAGTGCTATGTGATGATTTCGGCCCCCGGCTGAGCGGCTCGCAAGCGTTGGAGCGCGCCATCCGCTGGGCCGTGGAGGAGATGAAGAAGGACGGCCTCGAAGAGGTCAGAACGGAGCATGTGATGGTTCCGCACTGGGTGCGGGGCAGCGAAAGCCTGGAGATCACACGGCCCCTTACGCAGAGTCTGGTCGTACTGGGGCTTGGCGATAGCATTGCCACTCCTCCCGAAGGAATCGAGTGCGAGATCCTGGTGGTGCGCAACTATGACGATCTGGAATCAAACGCAGCCAAAGTACCAGGGAAGATCGTCGTTTATAACGTGCCGTTTACGAGTTATGGCCAGACGGTGCAATACAGATCAAACGGAGCTTCGCGCGCCGCCAAACTCGGCGCAAAAGGGATCCTGCTGCGCTCTGTCGGGCTTCCGGGCCTGCGCACGGCCCACACCGGCGTTTTGGACTATAGCGCCGCCGCCCCTAAAATACCGGCAGCGGCGATTCCTGCCGAGGACGCCGAGAGGCTGCAGCGAATGCAGGACCGCGGAGAGCGTGTGACGGTGCGGCTCAAGATGGATGCTCACTTCGAACCCGATGCCGAATCGGCCAACGTGGTCGCGGAATTGCGCGGACGGGAGAAGCCCGAAGAGATCGTGGTCATAGGCGGCCATCTGGATTCCTGGGATGTGGGGACCGGCGCCGTCGATGACGGGGGCGGATGCTTGGTCACGTGGAGCGCTCTGCGCGTTCTGAAAAACCTGAACCTGCGCCCGCGCCGCACTATCCGCGTGGTTCTGTTCGTAAACGAAGAGAACGGACTGCGCGGGGGGATGGGCTATCGCGACCTGCACCGAGGCGAGTTGGCCAATCACGTCATGATGCTCGAGTCCGATTCCGGCGTGTTCCGGCCGCTGGGTTTCGGGATCAGCGGGAACGAGCGGGCGCGCAGTGCTGTTAGGGATATCGCATCCCTCCTGAGGGGCATCGGCGCGGACCGTATCAGCATCGGTGGAGGAGGGGCGGATATCGGCCCAAGTGTTCAATCAGCAAAAATTCCAAGCATGTCCCTCGAGGTCGACGGCACACAATATTTCGTCTACCATCACTCCGCTGCGGACACCCCCGACAAGCTCAACCCGATGGATGTATCTCTCGGCGTCGCCGCCGTCGCGCTCATGGCTTATGTCGTGGCGGACATGCCTTCCCGTCTCGGGCAATAAGCCCCAATCCTAAATCCCGGTGCAGACGGGCATGGGTAAGGGGCGTGCGGGCGACGACGTATGTGAAAAAGTCTCAAAGGTGTCCGCGGCTTTGTTTTCATGTGGGTCCGGGCTGAAAGCCCCGACCCACATGTCACCAGTGTACGGCATTCGGGGGATTCGCTTATGAAAGGTCGTAAAAGACGCGGGCGTATTCTTCGCGACTTAGCGCCTTCGTTGTGGCTTTTTAATAAGCCGCCCCCAACGGGCTGAGAAATCGCCGTATCCGTGCGTAGTCAGTCGAGGTACTTGACGAAGACTACCTCGTTGCGGGCTTCATTGTAAATCAGTTCATCCACCATTGCCTTGACCATGAGGATTCCGAAGCCTCCGGGCCGGATTCCCTTCCTCTCCCGCACCTGTGCGTGCTGAAATGGCTTGCCCTGCGGATTGTTTACGGCCGCGTGGGCGAGGGCCTCCATGCTGAAACCGTCCCCAGGATCGGCGATCCGGTACATCAGCATACGCCGCGCCCGCAAGTAGGCAATGCGCACCTTCCTCCTTGGATCGAGCTTGCCGCCCCATTCCACGGCGTTGAGCAGCAACTCACGGAATGCGCGCCCCACAGACTCGCGAACGTGCTCCGGCAGATCGGCCTTGAGCCGTTCAAGGAAGGTCTGAATACGCTCGACAGATTCGAGGTCGCAAGGGACGAGGAGTTCGACCCACTCCGGCCGCGCAGATAACACTTCGATAGGCGGTGCGGCCGGAGGCGAGGAGAGCGCGGCTCCAACCAAATCGACGACCGCGTTGGGCGCGAAGGGCTTGCCGATATAACGGTATGCATGGTCGCGCACTGCGCTCAGAACCGTCTCGGGGGTATCGTCGGCCGTCATGACGACGATCTTGGGCAGGGCTTTTTTCTTCCTCAGACGGCTGAGGATTTCAAGGCCGCTCATCAGAGGAAGACCTATGTCCAAAAGTACCAGGTTGAATTTCTTCCTGTTTAGAAGCTTGAGAGCCTCGACTCCATCCCCAGCGGCTGTGACGTTGTAGCCTGCAGTTTCCAGCAAGGAGCACAGCACATGCCGCAACGATCGATCGTCATCCACGACCAATATCCGCTTCATTGCTTTCCTAATGAGGTGGCTTCCCTTAAACTGTACCATAGAGACACGGAGATCAGTGAGATTGATGGAACACCAGGCTGAACTGCAACGCAGGCTTGAGGAACTCTCCCAGATCATCGATGAACGAAGGCAGGCGGAGCGCAGGATGGCCGCGCAATGCGCCATCGCACGCTCCCTCGCACAGTCCTCAACCCTCTCCCAGGCAACACCCATGATCCTTCAAGCCATTTGCGAAGCACACGGGTGGGAGGAGGCTGTCTTGTGGAGGGTGGACCTGAACGCGGCAGTTCTTCGTTGTGTCGAAACCTGGCATTCACCCGGCGGCAAATTCAAGGAGTTCGAGGAGAGAAGCCGTCTCAACACGTTTTCCTCGGGGGTTGGGCTGCCGGGGCGCGTCTGGGCTGAGGGAAGGCCCGCCTGGGTGTCAGACGTAACACAGGATGCGAATTTTCCCCGAAAGGCGGAAGCGGAAAGGGTGGCCATTCGGGGGGCTCTGGGATTTCCGATCTACCTCAATGGCGAGGTAGTCGGCGTGATGGAGTTTTTCAGTCGCGAAGTCAAGCAGCCGGACGAAGAGCTTGTCCAGATGCTGGCAACTGTCGGGAGTTTGATTGGGCAGTTCATTGAGAGGAGAAGAGCCGAGGAAGAATTGAGCCACTTCTTCGACCTCTCCCTCGACATGCTCTGCATCGCGGGTTTCGATGGCTATTTCAGGCGCGTGAATCCGGCTTGGGAGAGAATCCTCGGCTACACGCAGGGAGAGCTTCTTGCCAAGCCCTACGTGGAACTGGTGCATCCGGAGGATCGGGATTCGACCTATGCGGAAGCACAGAAGCTCGCCTCAGGAACCCACACGGTGTCTTTCGAGAACAGGTACATCGCCAAGGACGGTTCTTATCGCTGGCTTCTATGGAATGCGACCCCGTTTGTCGAACGCGGGCTGATATATGCAGCCGCCCGCGACTTCACGGATCGCAAGCGCGCCGAAGAAGAGTTGAAACGTTTCGCCTCCGAGATGGAGATCGCGAAACAGACTCAGGAGGAGAATGCCTCGAGACTCGCCGGTCTCGTGAAGGAATTGGAAATGGCCAAGCGCCGCGCGGAAGACGCGACGCGTACCAAGAGCGAATTCCTCGCAAACATGAGCCACGAGATCCGCACCCCCATGAACGCCATTGTCGGCATGACCGAACTGGCTTTGGCCACCTCCCTCACACACGAACAGCGGGAATACCTCGAGGCGGTGCAAGACGCTGCCAGTTCCCTTTTGATGCTGGTGAACGACATCCTCGATTTTTCCAAGATCGAGGCGCACAAACTCAACCTCGAGCGGCTCGATTTCAACCTAAGAGACACACTAGAGGACGCGCTGAAGGTCCTCGCCCTGCGTGCTCACGAGAAGGGACTCGAGCTCGCGTGCCACATTCCATCCGAGACCCCGGACACCCTGGTCGGCGATCCGGGAAGGATGCGGCAGATCATCATCAACCTTGTGGGCAATGCCATCAAATTCACCGAAAAGGGCGAAGTCCTCCTACAGGTCGCCGTCGAATCTATTTCGGAATTCGAAGTGTGTCTGCATTTCTCGGTTTGGGACACGGGTATGGGCATCCCGAGCGACAAGCATCAAATGATCTTTGAGGCCTTCGCCCAAGTGGACAGCTCCGCGTCGCGGCGATTCGGCGGCACCGGGCTGGGGCTCGCGATCACGTCCCAGCTCGTTCAGGCGATGGGCGGGCGCACCTGGCTGGAAAGCCAGCCGGGTCAGGGCAGCACATTTCATTTCACGGCTAATTTCGGACTCCAGAAGACGCCTGTGAAACAGGCGCAGGGGAATGAGGCCGCGCTCGCGGGACTGCCGGTGCTCGTGGTGGACGACAATACCACCAATCGCCGCATACTCCAGGAGATGCTCACCAATTGGAAAATGGTGCCCAAAGGGGCCGGAAATTCCGTCGCCGCCAACCTGGCGCTACGGCAGGCACAAGCTGCCGGCAAGCCCTACAGCCTCATCTTGATCGACACACAGATGCCGGGAGAGGATGGTTTCTCGCTTGCGCAACGGATCAAACGGAATCCCAGGATGGCAGATACAAAGATCATCTTCCTGACCTCACCGGGTCAGCCCAATGACGCTGCGCGATCCAGGAGAATCGGAGCTGCAACCTATCTCACCAAACCTGTAAAACAGTCCGAGCTCTTGAACGCAATCGTAACCGCCTTGTCCTCCGTTGTCCTCGGAAACGAGCGCCGTCCCGAAATGCGTCCCCGCCAGCGAAAGAGAGGCGCCTACAGAATCCTTGTGGCCGAGGACAATGCGGTCAATCAGAAGCTGCTGGTGCGGCTCCTCGGCTATCAGGGTCACACGGTCGTTGCCGTCGGCGATGGCCGCCGGACGCTGGCGGCACTCCGGGAGAGGGATTTCGACATTATCCTGATGGATGTACAGATGCCGGGAATGGATGGTCTTGAAACCACCGCGGCAATCAGGAGGGAGGAAGAAAAAACAGGAAAACACATTCCAATCGTCGCTACCACAGCCCATGCAATGAAGGGCGATGAAGAGCGCTGCCTCGAATCGGGAATGGACGCTTACATCGCCAAGCCCATCGAGTCGAGGAGGCTTCTGGAACTCATCGACAGTCTCATTAGCGGAATCACGCGGCCGGTTTCACCGGCGCCCGACCTGAAATTGTCGGAGGCTATTTTTGATCGCAATACCCTCCTGGAAGGGTTCAGCGGTGATAAGAAGCTGGTCAGCGAAGTTATCGATATATTCCTGACCGACAGCCTGGGACTGATCGAGAGACTCCGCAAAGCCGTGTCTGCGGGGGATACCGAGGAGGCCGCCCGCATCGCCCACACATTCAAGGGTTCGGTGGGCACCTTCGTCGCCAGGGAAACATTCGAGTCCGCTCGCGCGCTCGAACTGGCCGCGCGTGAAGGAGACCTGCGCAGGTTGGAAGAGGAGTGCTCCCGTTTCCTGGAAAGGGTGGTGTCGCTCCAGCAGGCTCTCTCTGATTTCAATGCGCGCCTCCACAAGGACCTCGCAAGAAAGAAAGCATCCGCAACCCGCTCGCCTCGCCGAAAAGTACCCCAACACAGACCATCGCCTCCGCGAATCGCCCATCGTGTCAGGTCCCGGCGGGGCCGGGGCAAGTAGCCGGGAGCGATCAATCTACGATTGACGATTAGAAGACCTGCCGGACGTTCAATCGTAAATCGTCAGTGATAAATCCTCACGGCTCGATTGATCCAAGCACAGCGGAAAAAGGGAAATTCTTGCCAGACGCCAATTCGTGCTAACCTTGGCCCATGCAGATCAGGCTGACCGTCAACGGCGAGCATAAAGAACTGCAGGTGGAGCCCAACGAGTCACTGCTGCGGATCTTGCGTCGCCACGGTTACTTCGGCGTCAAGCACGGGTGCGAGACTGGCGATTGCGGATCGTGCACCATACTCCTCGATGGAAGGCCTGTCACCAGTTGCACACTGCGCCCCGCCGACGCTGACGGGCATGCACTGACCACGATCGAAGGCATCGGCACGCGTTCGAATCTGCACCCGCTTCAGCGTGCCTTTGTCGAAGCCGGAGCAATTCAGTGCGGTTACTGCACGCCAGGCATGATTCTCTCCGCCAAGGCGCTGCTCGAGACTAATCCGGCGCCGACAGAAAAGGAGGTCAGGGAAGCCTTGAAGGGCGTGCTCTGCCGATGTACCGGGTATGTAAAACCGGTACAAGCCGTCCTCTTGGCCGCCGCGCGGATGCGGGGCGAAGACCCGCCGCTTCCAACGCCTTGCGCCGAAACCATCCCGATTTCACCGGACCGAGACATCGATCTTTCATCCCCCCAGGACGAGCCACTCGGGGAAATCCCGTGGAATGGAGGCACCGGATTGGCAGTCCAGGCCCCTCCGAGAATTCGCGCCGCCCAGCCAGGATCCGCACCAGAACACTGGCGCGTAGTCGGCAGGCCCGAGGTTAAAGTAGACGCCATAAAGTTGGCATTGGGCAAGCCCGCCTTTGCCGATGACCTCGAATTGCGCGGGATGCTTCATGCCAAGATCCTCCACTCGCCGGTCGCGCACGCCAAGATCAAGAACATCGACGTCAGCAAGGCCCAGCGCCTGCCGGGCGTCCGCTGTGTGCTGACTTATCGGGACCTCCCCCGTGTCGTCTACTCGACGGCCGGCCAATCGGATCCGATTCCCGGTCCCCTGGATACTTTCAGCCTGGACAGCAAGGTCCGCTTCGTCGGCGATCGAGTCGCTCTTGTCGCAGCGGATTCGGTCGAGATCGCCGAGAGTGCCCTGCGTCTGATTGAGGTGGAATATCAACCCCTCCCCGCCGTGCTCGATCCTCGCGACTCACTGAAAGAGGACGCGCCGGTTCTTCACGACGAATCCGAATATGTCCCGTTCGGCCAATCGGACCCGTTGCATAATATTGCGGCAGCGATCCGGATTGATATCGGCGACGTCGAGGCGGGCTTCAGACACGCGGATTTCATATTCGAAGATGAATACCTCGTCCCGAAGGTTCAACAGGCGAGTATTGAACCGCACGTGGCCATCACCTGGTGGGACGAGGACGACCGGCTCGTCATCCGCACCTCGACACAGGTGCCTTTCCACGTGCGACGCATCCTGGCTCCTGTTCTCGGCCTCCAGGACAAACAGATCAGGGTGATCAAGCCGCGTATCGGGGGTGGGTTCGGGGGCAAGCAAGAAGTGCTGATCGAGGATGCGGCTGCCC